>DYQK01000176.1:0-2059 GCA_020719385.1 Rikenella microfusus
AAAGATTCTGTAACGAATTTGCCTATCGAAAATGCAGTTGTCCTTATTGATGATACAACAAATTATCAATTTACAAATGCTGCAGGTACAGCAATTTTCGAAAATCTTGAAGCAGGAACGCATATTTATTTTGTTACCGCAGAAAATTACTCCGAAGAAGCAGAAATGTTCGACTTAAACAGCAATGTTACGTTCAACATCGATTTAACGCCTGTTATTCCGTCTAATTATGTGGTTTCGTTCTTGCTTGTCGATGTTATTTCGCAAACGCCAATTTCGGGAGCAAATATTCTTTTCAATAACATTTCGCAATTTACCGATTCTCTCGGAGAAACCGAATTTGTTGATGTTCCTGAAGGAATTTATCCGTACTCAATCTCTGCAACGGATTATGAAAATTATCTCGATACAGCAAATGTTGTTTCAAATATTTCGTTCCGCATAGAATTGACGCCAATTGTTGTTCCTACGGAATATGTCGTTTCGTTTAATGTGAAAGATTCGTTAAATCAACCAATCGAAAATGCAATAATTTCTATTAATTCGTTAATAGATACGACAAATAATCTTGGTTTTGCCGAATTTTCATTAGAAGCAGGCGTTTATTCGTATTCTGTTGTGGCAGAAAATTATATTTCTGTAACAGAAAGTGTTGATTTACAAAGCGATACGAATATTAATGTTACGTTGCACGAAATTTTCATTCCCGATTATTACACTGCAACTTTCGAAGTGAAAAACGCAGAAAATAACGCAGTTATTCCAAATGCGGTTGTAAAAGTTAACGGAATTCCTGTTCTCACCAACAATTTAGGAATTGCTGAAATTTCTTTGTTAAATGGAAATTATTCTTATGTTGTTGAAGCACAAGGATTTACACCCGCAAACGGAAACTTTGCCATTGCAAATTCTAATGTTTATATTTCTGTGAAATTAACGCCGTCTGCGACACAAATTTATTCGGTGAAATTCCACGTTATTGATAATGCAGATTCGTCTGACGTTAAAAATGCGTATATTTCGTTTGCCGACAAAACTTGGTACACAGACGAAAACGGAATTGCAACTTTCGACAATATTGAAGCAGGAAATTATGTCTACGAAATCGTTGCAACGGGTTATAAAACCGTTTCTAACGAAATCAATATTTCAGAAAATGTTGACATCACGGTTACTTTGGAAAAACAAACCGTTACTTTTGGGAAAACCATTACTTTTGCAGTAACATCGGAAGGAAAACCTGTTGACAGTGCGATGGTCACTCTCAATGCCGACACAACATTCACAAACAAAAACGGTGTTGCCATTTTTGATTCTTTGACAGAAGGAATTTATGCGTATGGAATTTTCAAAGAAGGGTATAAAACTGAAGCAAATTTCTTTACACTTTCGCAAGATACTTTGATTAATGTGAATTTGACAAAGATGGTTGGTTACAATTTAACATTTTTTGTGAAAGACCAACTCGGAATGCCCGTTTCGAATGCGTTGATAAAAGTCGGTAACGATTCTGCTTTGACACAATATGGCGTTGCATTATTCTATTTTGCACCTGGAACTTACCAATATTCTGTTGTAAAATCGGGCTATAACGTAATGACAGATTCTATTGATTTGCAAAAAGACACAACTCTCGAATTGCAATTAATTCCTGTGAGTGTTGAACATTTGACTTCTGCCAATATCAACATTTATCCGAATCCTTCGACAGGCATCTTTACGCTTGACGTTCAAAATTTAAAAGTTTCGAATTATGAAATCATTGTTCGCGATGTTACGGGCAAAATCGTTGATGTTCGCAAAGCAGTTTCTTCTTCTGAAACGTTAAATCTTTCGCATTGTGGAAAAGGTATTTACTTTGTTCAACTTCGCATAGACGGTAAAACTTTTGTTCAAAAAGTAATTATCGAATAATATTCGAAGTGTGTTAAATAAATTTCGGGTACAGACTCTAAGAGTTTGTACCCGAATTGTTTTTTTGGAAAAATTAACAATTTTTATGAGAAAATTATTTTTTAGATTTTTCTGCAAAATAGACATTTTTTTGTAAAATAAATTT
>DYQK01000176.1:2159-5052 GCA_020719385.1 Rikenella microfusus
TTTGTAAAATAAATTTTTCTTTTTACCTTTGCCGCAAAATATTATGTATGAAAATAAGTATAAATGACTGTGCTGTTGTGGATTTATTTTGTGGAGTTGGTGGACTCACACACGGTTTTTTGCTAGAAAAATTCAAGGTTGTTGCAGGTATAGACATTGATAAGGATTGTGAATATGCTTATACATATAACAATAAAACAAAATTTTTACAAAGCGATATCTCACAAATGGATTCTGAAGTAATAAAAAATTTATTTCCAACACAAAATATTAAAATATTGGTTGGTTGTGCGCCCTGTCAACCTTTTTCTTCTATGACTTTATATAAAAGAAAAAAAAATCAAAAAGAAGATAATAAATGGTTTTTATTAAATCATTTTGCAAAATTTATAGAAGAAATTCAACCCGAGATAGTTTCTATGGAAAATGTACCTCAAATAAAAAATCAAGAAGTTTATAACAATTTTTTAAACATCTTGAATAAGAATAATTATTATATATTTGCAAAAGTTATTCAATGTGCAGATTATGGTATTCCGCAAAAAAGAAGACGTTTAGTTCTACTTGCTTCTAAATTGGGAAATATAACATTAATGGAAGCCACACATAAGGAAAATTATGTTACTGTTAAACAAGCTATTTCAGATTTACCTGAAATCAAGGATGGAGAAATTTGTGATACAGATAAATTGCATAGATCTTCAAAATTATCAGAATTAAACAAAAAACGTATATCTGCAACGCCTGAAGGTGGAGGATGGCATGATTGGCCAGAAGAATTAATTTTGAATTGCCATAAAAAGAGCAGCGGAAAATCCTATAAAGATGTTTATGGAAGAATTTCTTGGAATTCACCTTCTCCAACAATAACAACAAAATTTAGAGGTTATGGCAGTGGTAGATTTGGACATCCAGAGCAAAATAGAGCACTGTCTTTGCGAGAAGGGGCATTGTTGCAAACATTTCCGAAAGAATATCAATTTATTCCAAGTAATATTCCTTTTTCCATAAATGTTGTTGCAAAATTAATTGGTAATGCTGTTCCTGTAACTTTGGGAAAAGTAATTGCAAAAAGTATTTTTAACCACATTAATGAATTTTCAAAGTGAACGAGAAAAAATATAAAGTAACATTAGGAATGCGTATTATACAGCATTTGGGTATAAGTTTATATAGCAAATTACCTGCTATATTGACGGAAATTGTTGCTAATTCTTATGATGCAGATGCAACAGAAGTCAGCATTAATATAAATGTTGAAAAACACAGTATTGAGATATTTGATGATGGTTTGGGAATGAATTTAGAAGATATAAATAACCGTTTTCTCAATGTTGGTTATGATAAAAGAAGAGAAAGAGAAATGACACCTAAATTCAGAAGAAGTGTGATGGGACGTAAGGGAATAGGAAAATTGTCATTGTTTGCCATTGCTAAAAATATTGCAGTTTACACATCCAAAGAAGGAGAAAAAAACGCTTTTTTATTATCTGACGAGAAATTGTCTTCTAATGAAACGGAATATTATCCCGATGTGCTTGATAGTTCGGTAATTGATTTTGAACATGGAACAAAAATTATTCTTACAGATTTGAAAATAAAAATTGAAAATTTTAAAAATAATTTGAGGAAAAATTTATCTAAGCGATTTAGTGTTATTGGACGAGATGAAGATTTTTGTGTTAAAATTGACAATATTCCAGTGACTCTTGAAGACAGACCGTTTTATAAAGATGTTCAGTTTATCTGGTATTTAGGTGAAGAAAGTTTGTGTGATGTAAATAGAAAATTTAATGGGAAGAATGTCTCGAAAATGATACCATTGAATAATGTCGTAAATAAAGAAAAAAATTATATAGTAACAGGTTGGGTGGGTACTTTTCTTCATAGTTCAAATAAGAAGGGCGGTACTTTTCTCCACAGTTCAAATTATGATAAAGAAGAGGAAAATATTATTTCAGTTTATGCAAATGGACGCATAATTCAGGAAGATATTTTAGTTGTTCTTAAAGAACATGGTATTTTCGCACAATATTTAGTTGGTGAAATTGATGCAGATTTTCTTGATTTAGGACCTGTTGATATTTCAACAAGCGACAGACAACGTCTTATTCAAGATGATGACAGATATTTTGATTTAAAAAATTTCGTTAAAAATGAAATTATTAGACCAATCGGTAGAAGTTGGGGAGTTTTGAGAACAGAACTTAATACAAAACGACTTGATATAAAAAGGTCAGAACAAAACTTCGTTAATAATATTGAACACAGAGAAAATCCTAAAACGGATTTGGTAAAAAAACTTGATTCCGAAATAGAATTGAGAAAAACGGATTTGGTAAAAAAACTTGATTCCGAAATAGAATTGAGAAAAACGGATTTGGTAAAAAAACTTGATTCCGAAAATAATGAAGAAATTTTGAACAATTCAGATATTAGCAGGTCTTTCAATAAATCTCTTACAGATTTAGATAAATTTGAAAAAGAATCTTGGATTCAGGTGATGAGAAAACGTTTAGAAATGGTAAAGGTGTTTTGTAAAATTTTACCTGATTTAAAAGAGAAAGAAATACAAGAATGTCTTTATAAGCATCTTTGGCTTTTAAATCCTGAGTGGGAAAATTCTACCAATCCACGTATGGAAGAGACTATTGTAAAAGAATTTGAGAACATTAAGAACAAATTAACAGAAGAAGAACAGAGAGCAAGAGTTGATATTTATTTTAGAAATATGGAAGGTCATTACGTAATTATAGAGTTGAAAAAATATGATAGAACAGTCCATATTAATGATTTAGTAAAACAAATAGACAAATATAGAAGTGGTTTAAAAAAATGTATAAAAACAAATTTTCCCAATGAAAGCCGTAAAATTGAGATAATTTGCGTTTTA
>DYQK01000065.1 GCA_020719385.1 Rikenella microfusus
CGAAAGAAACGGTTTAACGAAATGCTACACTATTAACGGTAGCGATGTTACCTGTAATTTTACAGCCAATGGCTATAGACTTCCTACAGAAGCAGAATGGGAATTTGCCGCACGCGGCGGGAATAATTCTCAACATTACAAATATGCAGGCAGCGACAACACTGACGAAGTTGCTTGGTATGGCAATAATTCAGGAAGTAAAACTCATTCTGTTGGTTCGAAGAAAGCGAATGAATTGGGTTTGTATGATATGTCGGGCAATGTTTGGGAATGGTGCTGGGATCGGGTTCTCCGTGGCGGCTCTTGGTACGACAGCGCCAGGTATTGCCGCTCCGCTGATCGTCTCAGCAACACGCCTTCGGGTCGCTACAGCGATGTGGGTTTTCGGTTGGTTATTTCTCATCAAGTTCGATAAAAAAATCTGTTTTATTTACTTAACCTGTCAGGTTGGGAGGTTGGGAAAAAATAAAAATAAAAAAAGTATGAATACAACTACTGTGCCTTTGGAATTAGACCGTTATTATCACATTTATAACCGTGGAATAAATGGTTGTAATTTGTTTTGGGAAGATAAAAATTATCTTCATTTTTTAGAATTATATGCAAAATATATTTCTGTTGTGGCAGATACTTTTGCTTGGGTTTTAATGAAAAATCATTTTCATTTGTTGATTCGTATTTATTCAGAAGTGGAAATAGCCGATATTTCTTTTTCCTCGAAAAAGAAATATACTCCATCTCTTCAATTTTCTCATTTATTTAATGCGTACTCAAAATGGTTTAATACTCGTTATCAACGTACAGGCAAATTATTTGAAACTCCGTTTCGCAGAATTCAGATTTTTGATGAGATTTATTTTAAACATTTGATTTTTTACATTCACAATAATCCTGTTCATCATCATTTTACAGATTCGATGTTTGATTATCCTTGGTCTTCTTATTTAACGATTTTATCTCTGAATCCCACAAAATTGAACCGCGAGAAAGTGTTTGGTTGGTTCAATTCACGTTCTGAATTTGAGACTTTTCATCGTACAAAGCAAAACGAGATAGATTTTTCAGATTTTCTATTTAATTTTTAACCTGTCAAACCTGTCAGGTGCTAAACCTATCAAACCTGTCAGGTGCAAGCACCTGACAGGTTAAATTAAATCCTAGCCCACGAATTTATTCGTGGGAAATTATAAAAAATTTTTGCTGCGAATTAATTTTAAAATTTTTTGTTATGAAAAAGAAAAAAGTTACAGTGCAAGACGTTTTGGATATTCTTGCGTCACAGTCGGCGAAGCAAGAGATATTAACACAACAAATCTCTGATTTTGCCAAGCAAATGGCTGAGTCGAAAGCAAAATTCGAAGAGACATTAGAAAAAATTTGCAAAAAATTTGAAGCAGAATTAAAAAAAAACAAAGTAGAATTCGAAATGTCAGAATCAAGTGCCGATTTTGAGACAGACTTGTTAAAAAGTAACACGGAATTGGATAAAAGATTCAATTATTTAACAAGTCCTTACGAGGATTTTGTCGAGGAAATGATTCGTCCCAATATTATCCCGATGTTTCAAGCAAAAGGAATTAATGTTGAAACGCTTTTGCGTTCAGTTGTCGGGAAAAAAGACGGCAACGATTATTACGAAATCGATTGGTTGTTAATTGACACCAATATTGCTATTGTCGCTGAGATTGAAACGAAATTCACGCGCGACGACGTTGACGAGCATCTTGAGCGGTTGGCAAGAATTTGTGAGATTCCGCCGAAACACATTCATTTAAACGGTATGAGCATTCTCGGTGCTGCAGCGGCCATCACTTTCGAAGACGGTGTCGACCAATATGCCTTGAAAAAAGGTTTATATGTCTTAAAACAGACAGGAAATATCGTTTCAATTATTAATGAAGAAAGTTTTAAACCGAAAGAATGGAAAACAAATTATTAAAAAAAATATTATTTTGCGTTGCCAAGTTTAAAAAAAAATGGCAACGTTTTCGTTTCGGTAAAAGTTAAATATTAATTTGAGAAAAATTAAAAAAAATTTTGCGTTTTGCGAATTTTAGTTTTTCTTTGTCCCCGAATTTTGATGTCAAAAAATTTATGAAAAATCTCTTTGTTTATTGCGAAATCGAAGACGGCATTGTCGCAGATGTGAGTTTAGAATTGCTTTCAAAAGGTAAAAAACTCGCTACAATTTTAAATTGCAAACTCGAAGCCATCTTATTAGGTGCAAATCTTTCGGGAATCGAAAAACAAATTTTTCCTTACGGTGTCGATATTTTGCATCTCGCCGAAGACAAACGTTTGTCACCGTACACAACTTTGCCGCACGCAAAATTAGTCATCGATATTTTGGAAAAAGAAAAACCTCAAATTGTTTTATTCGGTGCAACATCGGTGGGCAGAGATATTGCTCCGCGTGTTGCTTCTGCGTTGAAATGCGGATTAACCGCAGACTGCACAAGTCTTGAAATCGGCGACCACACAGACTCGAAAACCAACATTGAATATAAAAATTTGTTGTATCAAATTCGACCAGCGTTCGGCGGAAACATTATTGCAACGATTATTAACCCCGAACGTCATCCGCAAATGGCAACCGTAAGAGAAGGGGTGATGAAAAAAGAAATTTTTTCGCAATCTTATCTCGGAGAAATTCGACATTTAGATGTAGATTCTTATCTTTGTGAAACAGATTTCGTTGTTCAAGTTATTGAACGTCATATCGAAAAAAGTAAAGTGAATCTGAAAAATGCACCAATAATTGTTGCTGGCGGCTACGGAGTTGGCGGAAAAGACAATTTTAAACTTTTATACGAACTCGCAGACGTTCTCGGCGGAGAAGTTGGCGGTTCAAGAGCCGCTGTTGACGCAGGTTATCTCGAACACGAACAACAAATCGGACAAACAGGAATCACGGTGAGACCCAAATTGTATATCGCTTGCGGAATTTCCGGTGCCGTTCAACATCGAGCAGGAATGCAAGAATCAGCAATGATTATTTCCATCAACAATGACAAAAATGCCCCGATAAATCAAATTGCAGATTATACTATTATCGGCGATTTGACCGAAATCATCCCAAAAATGATTCATTTTTACAAAAAAAATTCGAAATAAAATGGAAAAATCGCTGAATTTTATTGAGGAAATTATCGAAGAAGATTTAAAATCAGGAAAACATTCCACCGTTCACACACGATTTCCTCCCGAACCAAACGGATATTTACACATCGGACACGCAAAATCGATATGTTTAAACTTCGGTTTAGCAAAAAAATATAACGGACTAACCAATTTGCGTCTCGACGACACAAACCCAACAACCGAAGACACCGAATACGTTGATTCTATCAAAAACGACATACGTTGGTTAGGTTTTTCTTGGGACGACAGAGAATTTTACGCATCAGATTATTTCGAAACGTTGTACGAATACGCAGTAAAGTTAATCAAAAAGGGAAAAGCATACGTCTGCGACTTAACAGCCGAAGAAATGGCACAGCAAAGAGGCACCGTTACCGCTGCAGGCAAAGAAAGTCCGTACAGAAATCGAAGTATTGATGAAAATTTAGATTTATTTTCCCGAATGAGAAAAGGTGAATTCCCTGACGGAGCAAAAGTTTTGAGAGCAAAAATTGATATGGCTCACTCAAATATGTTGTTTCGCGACCCTGTTTTGTACAGAATCCTTCACTCGCATCATCATCGAACAGAAAATAATTGGTGTATTTATCCGATGTACGATTTTGCCCACGGTCAATCTGACTCAATAGAGAAAATTACGCATTCCATTTGTACTTTGGAATTCGAAGTTCACCGACCTTTGTATGACTGGTTTATCAAAGAATTGGAAATTTATGCTCCGCAACAAATCGAGTTCGCCCGATTAAATCTCACTTACACCGTTATGAGTAAACGAAAATTGTTGCGTTTAGTTCAAGAAAAATTAGTGACCTCTTGGGACGACCCAAGAATGCCGACAATTTGCGGAATGAGACGACGCGGATACACGCCCGCTGCCATTCGACACTTCGCAGAAATGATAGGAATTGCAAAACGAGACAACATCATTGATGTTACTTTGCTTGAACATTGCGTCCGCGAGGATTTAAACAAAATTACTCCGAGAGTGATGGCAGTTTTGAATCCGTTAAAAGTAATTATTGACAATTATCCTGACAACTTTGTTGAGGAATTGGATGCGGTCAATAATCCTGAAGACGAGACAATGGGCAAGAGAAAAGTACCGTTTTCGAAAATTTTGTACATCGAAAAAGAGGATTTTATGGAAAATCCACCGAAAAAATATTATCGACTCTCGGTTGGCAAAGAAGTAAGACTTCGTTACGGTTATTTAATTACTTGCACCTCGTTTCTCAAGGACGAAAAAGGCGAAGTTATTGAAGTTCATTGCACTTACGACCCAGAAACACGCGGCGGGACAACACCTGACGGCAGAAAAGTGCAAGCAACAATTCATTGGGTTTCGGTTCAACATTCACTTCCTGCCGAAATACGACTCTACGACAGACTTTTCTGCAAAGAAAATCCCGAAGAAACTGACGAGGGAAAAGATTTTATCTCAAATTTGAATCCTAATTCGTTGAAAATTTTGCGAAATTGTTTTGTTGAACCAAGTTTGAAAAACGCAAAACCCGAAGAACATTTTCAATTCGAGAGAATTGGTTATTTCTGTGTAGATTCTGATTCGAAAACAGAGAATTTGATTTTTAATCGAACCGTTGCGTTAAAAGATTCTTGGACAAAAGAAGCAACTAAACAATAAATTTACAAAAATCTGTCGAGTTTTATGATTTTTTGAAAAAAATAACTCAATTTTTATGACTTTATCAGAATTTCAACAGAAAACTTTGCGAATTTTTGTCATCGTTCTCAGCGACAGAGCGGCGAAAGGCGAATACATTGACGAAAGCGGCGAAATAATTAAAAATCAAGCTTCAAATTTCTTGCAGGAAAAAAATTTTAACTTTGAAATAACGAAATTTCTCATTCCTGACGAAAAAGAAAGTTTAATTTCTTTGTTAAACGAAGCGAAAAAAAATTGTGATATTGTTTTTACCTCCGGCGGCACAGGAATCTCGCAACGCGATATTACCGTAGATGTAGTTAAACCGCTTCTCACGAAGGAATTATCAGGAATAATGGAATGGATTCGGGTTCGTTGTGCAGAAACGAACCCAAATGCGTTATTGAGTCGGGCTGTGGCAGGAATTATTGAGAATTTTTTGATTTTTACGCTTCCAGGAAGTCCGCGAGCAACGAGAGAGTATCTAAAAGAGATATTTCTGACTCTCGAACACGCACTTTTGATGTTTCACAACGTAAAAACGCATTGAAAAAGAAAATTCTGTCTCGAAAAAAGACAGAATTTTTTGTAAAATTTACAGACCGAAAGTTTTTTTCAACTTTGAAATAGTTGCCATTAATTCTTTCTCGTTTGTATACTCGATTTCCATTTCGAATTTTGTGCCGTCAGGTTTATTAAACGCAACTTTCATTTTTTTATTTTTTCCAACCATCCAAGCACCGATTGCGTCAAATATTTTCCCCACCAAAGGCATTTCAGCAACCATTTTGATAGCGGGGAGTAACATTCCGCCTGCATCATCTTTTTGCAATTCTTTGCGTTCTTGTTTGATTTTCACGCCTTCGATTTCCTCATCGTTTTCGATTCGTTTTTTGAGAGACTGAATATCTTGAATCGCAACGTCTTCGTCATCAGAAACTATTGAAATTTGAAATTCCATAGAAAAATTTTTTAATTGATTCGGCACAAAAATAATTTTTTTTTTTGAAAAAACGAAATTTCTTTGAAAAAAAATGAAAAATACGATTTTTTTTTGAGAAAACCAAACTTTTTCGAAAATATTGAAAATATTTTAACATTTTTTTCGAAAATATTTTGAAAATTAAAAAATAAATTTTATTTTCGCAAAATTAAAAATTTTGTAAAAAATGGGGTATAATATTTTTAAAGATTTCGGTCAAACTCTAAAAAATTTGGGTTTACAAGAGCAAACGACCAATCTTTTTGACAAAATAAAAACCGTTTCAACAAGCAATTGGCTGAAACAATCTCTCGAATTGGCAACCATAATGCCAGTTTTGAATGAACGTGCAAAACAAGAACGCTTGATTTCTCCGTTATTGCTTGAGGTTCTCAAAGTTTTTCAAAACGAGATTTCGTTGTACTCAGGCGAGGAATTGAATGTTCGTCCCGAAGAAAATTTGTCGGGTTTTTGTGATTTTTTCCTCACACTTCACTCTCCAAAAAGAGTTATGGAAGCACCCATATTTTTGGTGATAAATGTCGCAAAAAGTGATTTAGATGAGGCGATGTCGAAATGTGCGGCACAAATGTTTGCGGCACAAATATTTAACCAGACGCAGGGAAAAGAAATTTCTGCAATTTATGGTTGTGCAGTTAATGGCAAAGAATGGCAATTCTTAAAACTTGAAAATCAAACACTTACACTCAATAAACGAATTTATTTTCAGTCAGAGTTGCATTTTGTCTTAGGTGTTTTTCATCATATTATTTCTCTTGTGAGGTCTTAATTTATTCATTTTTAAAAATTTTTCTGTTATGAAGAAAAAAATTCTCGGCATCAACATTACGAATCGCGTTAAAGACGCATCGAAATTACAAGCCTTATTGACCGAATACGGTTGTTACATCAAAACTCGAATCGGTTTACACGACATTTCTGACAATTTTTGCAGTTCCAGCGGTTTAATTATTCTCGAATTATTCGGTGAACACGAAAAATTAATGGAATTAGAGAATAAACTCAAAGCCATCGAAGGCACGGAGGTCGAAAAAATGGTTTTTGGAAATTAATTTTGTAAATTTTTCTCAAAAAACTTGCGAATTTCTTGAAAAAAGATTTTGCAAGTTTTTATTTTTTGAAAAAACAGAAAAAAATTGTATCTTTGCAAAATAATTTATTTCACTTTTAATACTTTCGAAAAATGAAACGTTTTTCAGTCATTTTGTTGATTTTTGCAGTGTTATCTGCGGGAATTTATGGTTTTATTTCCTCTTCGTCGAGTGAAAATTCGTTATTTGAACCGCCTAAAGTTGGCAGCAAAGCACCCGATATTCGTTTAAAAAACCCCAAAGGAGTCGAAATGCCGCTTTCCGATATCAAAGGGAAGATAGTTTTAATCGATTTTTGGGCTTCTTGGTGCGGTCCTTGTCGAAACGAAAATCCCAATGTTGTTGAAGCATACAAAAAATTCAAAGACAAAAAGTTCAAAAACGGCAAAGACGGTTTCACCGTTTACAGCGTTTCTCTTGATAAAAGTGCAGAGGAATGGAAAAAAGCCATCAAAGAAGACAAATTAAAATGGAGTTATCACGTCAGCGATTTGAAAGGTTGGAAAAACGAAGCCGCAATAAAGTACGGAGTTCGAGCCATTCCCAGCAATTTTTTAATTGACGGCACAGGAACCATTCTTGCCATCGATTTACGCGGCGAACAACTTGAGGGAAAACTCAATGAATTACTAAAATAATCGAAAAATGAAGCAAAATAATGTTTTGTCAGGAATTATTCTCACATTAATTTTTGTCGGCGGAGCAGCATTTGCGATTTATTATTTTTTCTTTCGCAAACCCTCCGCAGAGGAACAGTTACTTCGAAGTTTTGTGCTTTTAGATGACCGAATGAAACAAAATATCGATTTTTGTCAGAAATCAAATGAGTACGTTTATTCGGCTTTCGAGAGATTGGGCAAAGATTCGTTGTCGAGAAGGAATCCGTACATCGAGAAATCGCAAAAAGTAAAGCAGTTTGCCAACGAGGCTTCGCATTATCTCGATAGTGTGCGGGCAATTTTGATTAGCAAGTGCGAGGGAATCGCTTTTGCACAAGCAGATACTTTTCCTACAAAACTTTTAAAACTCAAATATTCGCAAGATTCAGTCAATAAACATTTTATTGAGTCGAAATTGGTTTTGCAGGTGCAGAAAAAATTATCTGATTATCGAAATCAGTTACTTTCTCTCACCGAGCAGCAAAATAATAAAATTCTCAAAGAGAAATTAGGAATTCATGTGGATTCTGTGCGGTTGTCGGAGAAGAAAATGGTCGCGTGGTCGGAATATTTTTTCGAAAATAATTCGTTAATTGCGATAATTCCGATTCTTTCGTCGCTGCAAAGCGAAGTGCGTTATGCAGAGAATTTCACTCTCGGAGATTTATATTACCGAGCAACGCAGTTGAAAAAATAGCGAAAAAATTTGTTACCACCTAATATTTTTCGAAAAGGTGGTAACTTTTTCGAAAAAATGCTGTAAATTTTATTTTTATGAAAACTTTTTTTGCGTTTTTTATATTTTTAACATTTTTTAACAATCTTTTTTCGCAACATCTCGCTCCGATGGTTTTCTCGGTGTGTGGAAATTCTGTTTCGAAAAATCATTTTTCGCTTGACTACGTCATCGGGCAAACGGCAGGAAATGTTTCAAAACAAAACAATTTTCACCTAACAAATGGTTTTTTGCAACCAACAGAGAAAAATTTTCAAATTATTCGCAATTTTGAGACGAAAATTACTGTTTTTCCGAATCCTGCTTCCGATGAGTTAAACGTAATTTTTAAAGATTCTGCGTCAGAGAATTCTTATTTTGTCGAGATTTTTGATATAATGGGAAAAAAATTTTCAGTCGATTCGCAAATTTCTCAATATTCAACAAATATTCTTATCAAATTGATAATCAAAGAGTTAGAAACGGGACAATATTTTATTCGTATCACTTCGCAAAAAAATCGTTCTTTCTCTTTTGGGTTTAAAATTTTAAAAATGTGAAAAATTTGTTATTTTTGCGTTTTAAAAATTAAACAAAAATTTATGTTTTCAGGAATTGTTGAACAAGCCGCTGTCGTTAGAAATTTGCGATACGAAAATGAAAATTTGCACATCACTTTGGAATGTTCTTTTGTGAACGAGTTAAAAATTGACCAAAGTCTTTCGCATAACGGCGTTTGTCTCACGGTTGTAAAGGTAAATGAAAATTTTTACACCGTTACCGCTATCAAAGAAACGTTGCTAAAATCGAATCTCGGACTTTTGAAAGTCGGCGAGAAAGTAAATTTAGAGCGAAGTGTTAAAATTGATGGTCGTTGGGACGGACATATCGTTCAGGGACACGTTGACCAGACTGCTATTTGCACAAAAATCGAAGAAGCAGGCGGAAGTTGGTATTACACCTTCGAATATGACGACACAAAAGGAAATATCACGGTTGAAAAAGGGTCAATATCGGTGAACGGAGTCAGTTTGACGGTTGTAAATTCGCAGGATAAAACGTTTCAAGTTGCGATAATTCCTTATACGTATGAAATTACAAATTTTCACGAGTTTAAAATTGGAACAATAGTGAATTTGGAATTTGATATTATCGGAAAATACGTAACAAAATTGGTTAAACAAATGTTGAGCAAGGAATAATTTCGAAAAAACGGTGAGAAAATTTATTTTGCACCGTTTTTTTTGTAAAAATTTATTTCCCGATGCAAAATTTCGCAAAAATATTTCCTAAAATTTCGTTTGTAGTAATTTCTCCTGTGATTTCTCCGAGATAAAAAAGCACTTCTCGAATATCTTGCGAGACAAAATCGGTAGGAATTTTCGTTTCGAGACCGTTTAATGCCCGATTTAAACTCTCGAAAGCCCGACTCAGGGCTTCATAATGCCGAATATTTGTAACAACAACTTCGTTTGCGGCAATTTTTACATCAACATTGACGGTTTCAACTAAGATTTTAATTAAATTTTCGATTCCATTTCGATATTTCGCAGACAGAAAAACCGTTTTAACCGATTTTTCAAAATTTTCAAATATCGAAAAGTTAAAATTTTCAATTTTATCAATTTTATTCACAACAATAATCCATTTTTTATCAAAATATTGCTCAAGCAAGGGCAAAAGTTTTTGTTTTCCATTTTCAAAATTAGTCGCATCTAAGAGATAAAGAATAATTCTTGCTTTTTCGATATTCTGTAAAGTTTTCTGAATTCCGAGATTCTCGATTTTGTCATTTGTTTCGCGGAGTCCTGCGGTGTCAATAAATCGAAAAGTTAGTCCTTCGAGCGAGATGGAATCTTCTATTGCGTCGCGCGTTGTGCCTGCGATGTCCGAGACAATTGCTTTTTCCTCGTTGAGCAAAGCGTTCAAAAGCGTTGATTTTCCGACATTTGCGTCCCCAATGATTGCTGTAGGAATTCCGTTTTTGATTACGTTGCCTGCAGCGAAGGAATTTAACAATTTTGAGATAACTCTTTGAATATCAAGAAGTAAGGTTTTTAATTGCTTTCTGTTGACGAACTCAACATCTTCTTCTGAAAAATCCAATTCTAACTCGATTAGCGAGATAAAATCGAGAAGTTGAGTGCGAAGAATTTTGATTTCGTTAGTAAAACCGCCGCGCATTTGTGAGAGAGCGGTTTTGTGCATTGACTCTGAATTTGCAGCGATAATATCGGCAACTGCTTCTGCTTGCGAGAGATCCATTTTGCCGTTGAGAAATGAACGCAACGTAAATTCGCCTGCTTTTGCGAGTCTAACTCCTTGATTTATAATTAGTTGTAAAATTTTTTGCTGAACGAACATTGAACCGTGGCAGGAAATTTCGACAATATTTTCACCAGTGTAAGAATTTGGTTTTCTAAAAATAGTCACTAAAACTTCATCAATAATTTCGTTTTTGTCTTTTAAAATTCCCAAATGAACGGTGTTGGTTTTTTGTGAGATTAATTTTTTTTGCGGATTTTTAGAGAAAAAAATTTCGTCAACCACTTCGATGGAGTTTTCTCCCGAAAGTCGAATAACGGCTATTGCGCCGCTTCCTGCGGGCGTTGCGATGGCACAAATTGTGTCTGTGTTCATTTTTGAACGTATTTTTGAATAATTTTCACAATTTTTTCCATCGAATAAGGTTTCGTAATTACCTCGTTAAAACCTGCTTTCGTAATTTTATCGCCGTAGTCGTTCAAATTATGTGCCGTGAGAGCGATGGCAGGAATTGTATTTTGCGGTTTCGGAAAATTTTCGCGAATGTATCTCACCGTTTCTAAACCATTCATAACAGGCATTTCAATGTCAATGAACAAAATATCAAAAATAGAAAAATTTTTTTCCAAAAGTTCAACCATTTTTTTGCCGTCTCCGACACTTTGATACTCGAAACCTGCATTTTCGATAATTGTTCCAATCAACAGACGATTCGCAACAATGTCATCTGCGACTAATATTTTGATTTTCATAGAGTTAAGGGTTTATTTTCTCAAAATCATTGGTTGTTGGGTTATATTTTAAATTAAATTTTGCAAGAGATTCGTGGAATTTTTGAACAGAGAGTTTTCCTGTGCGCCATTTTCTCAATTCTGTGGAGAGTTTTTCGATTTTCATTTGCAGAAAATAAACTTTTTCATCGCTGATGGTTTCGTTTTGCGGTTCTTGTTCCTGATTTTTTTGCTCTTGATTCTCAATTTCGATGCCGCTTTCCTGAATCAACGAGTCAATGTCTTTTTTAAAACTTTTTTTCGCCATGATTTAACAAATTTGTTGAATTTCTTTTTGTAAAAATAAGTTTAATTCCTCTTCTGTTGGTAAATTTAATTTGTATTTTGCGATAAACAATAGATTATCGATTCCTGCAGTGGCATATTTCACTAAAGTTTTGTTTGTCTGAGTACAAAGTAAAATACCTATTGGAAGATTATCTCCTTCATACATTTCATTTTCTCGAAAATAATTCAGATAAACATTCAATTGACTGACATCAGATGGTTTAAATTCGCGTACTTTGAGTTCTATAATCACTATACATTTTAAAAATCGATGATAAAAAACCAAATCAGCAAAGAAATAATCATTTTCAATTTGCATACGATATTGTTTTCCGACAAAACAAAATCCTTTTCCTAATTCTAACAAAAATTTTTCCAATTTGTTGAGTAATGATTTTTCAAAATCTCGTTCCAAGAAGGATTCATCTGTTTTTAAATCTAAGAAATCAAAGACATAAATATCATTTACAATGTCTCTCGGAGTTAATAATGACGGATTTAGATAAGTTGCAAGCAATTTTTCTTTATCAGCAGACAAACCTGTTCGTTCAAAAAGTAAAGAATTAATTTGTCTACGTAAAATTTCAACACTCCATTGTCCTTTTATACATTCAATTTCGTAAAACATACGTTTTAAGTTTTCTTTTACTTTTATTAACTCAACAAAATGAGAAAAAGTAAGATTTTCTGTTAACTTTTTTGATAAAAGTAAATATTTCTCATCTATTTCTTTTGATACAGATTCTGCAGACGGCATCTGCAGAATCTCATTAGATAAATTTTTCAGAGATAAGTGATTTAGAAAAGGATAAAAAAATACATCAAAATGTCTATAAGTATGAAAAAATTGCTTCCATAATTGCAAATTTCGATACGAAAAACCTTTTTGATGAGAAAGTTTTTCTGCCAATTTTTCAATAACTTTCTCGCCATACTTGGCTCTATCTTCGCCGTTTTGTTCAAAATAATGAATGTAACAACCAATCACCCAATTTCGAATTGTGAGATATTTATTCACTTCTCGATAACATTTCTTCTGCAATAAAAAATGTATCTCGTTTACAGAGGACAACAAATTTTCAAAGTTCATTTACTTCATTTTTAAAATTTCTTGACACAAATTTGCGTAATCCTCTGCGCCGTAAGATTTTTGCGAGTATCGAAAAATATCTTGTCCCGTGCTTGGTGCCTCGGCAAGAGCAATATTATCTCGAATCCGAGTGTTAAACACTTTCTCTCCAAAATACGAGATAATTTTTTCAGCCACATCGCGATGCAAAACTTTTCGCTTGTCATATTGAGTGATAATCACGCCGCTGATCACTAAATTTTTATTCAGTCTTTTTTTCACTTTCTCAATCACTTCGACAATTTTCGTTAAACCTTTGATTGCCAAATAATGTGCTTGCAGGGGAATAAAAATTTCGGTGGCAGTTGTAAATGCGTTGATGGTCAATAAACCCAAAGAAGGCGGGCAATCAATAAAAATATAATCGAAATGCGATTTTAACGGCGAAAGAATTTCATCAAGAATATATTCGCGTCCTGCCTCGGCACTTAGTTCTGACTCAAGATTCGACAAATCTGCACTTGAGGGGATAATTTCTAAATTTTCGAGTATCGAAATTGGAGACAAAACTGCATTATTTCTCATTGCTTCGTAAAGCATTGCGTCAGATTTTTTTATTCCGAGACTTTGCGAGAGATTCGCCTGCGGGTCAATGTCGATGAGTAAAATTTTTTTCCCGTTTCTCGCCAAGCCTGCCCCAATGTTGACGGCTGATGTTGTTTTTCCAACGCCTCCTTTGTGATTAGTAATTGCGATAATTTTTGTCATGAATTCCAATTTTTTAGATGTTCTTGCACAAATTTTTCGAATCGAATAGGATTTTTGCCCGTGATTTGTCGAATCGTATTAGAACCTGCTGCGGCAAATTCATCGTTGATAAAATGTGCGAAACTTATCATCGCTTCGATGAGAAATTCTGATAAATTTTTATTTTTTAATTCTTTAATAATTTCCTCTTCGCTGCAAGGATGAAACGAAATATTACGTTTTAAATTTTTCGACAAAACTTCGCAAACTTGTTTGTAAGTTATTGATTCTGCACCTGTTAGGTTATAAATACTGTTATGATGATATTCTGCTTCGAGCAAAATTTCTGCAACGACATTAGCAATATCTCTTGCATCAACAAACGAGATTTTAACTTCATTAAACGGCATTTTAATTTCGTTATTTTTTAACATTTCCAAATATTCTTTGGCAAATAAATTTTGCATCAAAATATTGGGTTTTACAATAGAATGAGAAATATCGCTGTCCATAACGATTTTGTCGGCATTTCCATTGTGTTTTATAAACGAATATTTCGAGTCAAAAATTGCACCTAATGTTGAATAACGTACTAAGAACTTTACATTATTTTTCTTAGCTGCTTTGACAATGTTTTCTGTTCTCGAAACCATTTTTTCGTTGAAAGGCAAAATAAAAAAAAGTCGTTTAATTCCTTTTGTAATTTTCAAAATTGAGTCAATGTTGTCAAAATCAATGAGTTGCGTTTCGATATTAAGTGCTTCGAAAGGAGAAACTTCATTTGGGTTTTCAACGGCGGCGATGACTTTTTTGCCTGATTCGTTTAAAATTTTAGCAGTCAAAAAAGCGATGTTGTGTGTTGCCCCCAAAATTAAAAATTTGATTTCGGTTTCCATTTTTGGAAAATTTTAAGAGAGTAAATAACCATTTTCGCATCGTAAAATTTTTGCTTCTTTTTTTATTAACGAATAATTGTGTGTTGCGATAAGTACCGCACTTCCTGTTTGTGCGACTTCCGTAAGGATTTGCACAATTCTTTCAGATGATTCGGGGTCAAGATTTCCTGTTGGTTCGTCAGCAAGAATGACTTTTGGGAAATTTAACAATGCCCGTGCAATTGCGGCTCGTTGTTGTTCGCCGCCTGAAAGTTCATAAGACATTTGATGTTGTTTGTCCAAGAGTTGTACTTGCGTTAGCACTTGATAAATGCGGTTTTTCATCTCTATTTGCTTTTTCCATCCTGTTGCTTGCAAAACGAAGATTAAATTTTCGAAAATATTTCTGTCGTTTAAAAGTTGAAAATCTTGAAAAACGATTCCTAATTTTCTTCGAAGAAGAGGAATTTGTTTTTGCGAGATATTTTTCAGGGGAAAATCTGCGACTTTTCCGTTTCCGTGTTTTAAAGGAAGGTCGGCATAAAGCGTTTTTATCAAGGAGGTTTTTCCGCTGCCGACTTTTCCTGTTAAAAAAATCAATTCTCCCGAATAAATTTGCAAATTAACGTTATTGAGTATTAATTTTTCGTTTTGAAAAATTTTTGCGTCAGAGAGCGAGACAATTAATTCCATTTTTTGTTAATATTCAATTTTTTGCAAAATTCCGTATTCGGTTTTTTCGATATAATTTTTCAATATTTCGCTGCAAAAAGGTAACGCAATTTTTTGCAAAGCATTTTTCATTGTTTTGAGACTAAAATGTTCGATGAGAACAAAATTTTTATCTCGAATTTGCACAAAATCGGGGACATTTCCGATGCCTTGCGTTTTTAACAAATACATTTTTTACCACGAAATAATGTAAGTACTTGAATCTCCACCGTCAAGACGGCATTCTTTGTTTAAATCGAGAATTACGTCTTGCTTGTAAGAATCTCTTGGTTTAAATTTTCGCACTAAGGACAAGATTATTCCTCTATCAAAATGACAAGGATAAGGATTTCTGCACTCCATAACGGCTTTTCGATGTTGTGCGTCATAAGAAATTAAACGATAATAACCGCTATCACCTCCGCGATGGTTGAGTTGATATGCGGTGTCGATACTTTTGAGTGCGTCTTCCAATGTTTGAATGTCGGGAGGGAATTTTGCTTTTTCGGGCATAGCTTTTCCGATGGCGAAAAGCGTATAAATTCCGATGGTATTGGAGATTTCTTCAAATGCCTTGAGCCATGCTTCTTGCGGATACCAAGTATCTGCTTGTGGGTCCATTATTCCGTATTTTGCCAAGATGTTCAACATTTTCTCTTGATACACATCAGAAACGCCGTAGACGATGCCCAAAACTGCTTGCCCCAAAACTTCCACATTGGGAACAAAAGGTTTAAATTGTGCCATAATTTTTTAATTTTAGAAAGTTTAGTCGTTTGTAAATTGAATTTTTACCTCGTCAGTTGCATCAACAGGCGAACCTTTTACATCAATGGCAACTTTCAAAATAAGTTCAAAATCTGGATTATCAATAACTTTGCGAATGTTTGAGATTCCCAAATCTCTCAGCGCCGCAGGAATATTGATGTTGTTTAAAACAAAAGAATCCTCAATTTCTTGGTCTTGTTCCATATCATAAGGAAAAGTTGTTGAGGAATTGCTGTCCTCGTCGTGAATGCTTTCGTCCAGGATTATTTCTTGAACGGAATTATCGGGTTGCGTGTATCGAAGAAGAAATTCGTGTTTGTGTTGCAAAATGGTGCAATCTTGCTCGGCAAAAATTCTGTAATTTCCTTTCAAAACAGAATCTTTGACGGGAAAATAAACTTCGTCTTCTTGCGGATTTTGTCGTTCTATTTCTGTAATTTGAACTTTTAATCCGTAACCTGTGAGAAATTGTTTTGCTTTGTCAAAAAAACCCATAAAAATTTAGTTTAGATAATTTAAAAAAAGTTAAATATTGTTAATTTCTTCAACAGAAAGTCCCGTACATTTAGCAATGATATTGACAGAAATTCCTTCTTTTTTCAAATTTGCTGCTGTTTCGAGTGCTTTCTTACGTTCTCCTTCCTCGCGGATAAGTTGAGTTTTGCTCTTTGCCGCTTCTGCTTGTTTGGCAAGAGTACGCTCTTGAATTGTCATTCGTTTTTCTTTTATCACTCGCAAAACTGCTTTTATGCCGTCATTTTTTTGATTCACTTGATAATTGTCGGGATGTTTTATTGATTCACTGACTAATTGCAACCAATCTTTGACTAACTGCGGCGTTTTTGCGTTTATATAATTTGGATTCAGACAAAAAAGTTTGTGTGGAAAAATATCAACTTCTTCATCATCGAAAGTAAAAAAATTTGATTTGTGAATCAAAATGTCGTTTTTTATCAACGCACCCTTTCTGTCCTTCACTCTGTACGGTTCAGTAATCACAACAATTGTGTAAACGGTTTTTGTAATTTTGTATTCCTTTGAAGAACGCTGCAATTCGGCAAGAGCAATATTGTGATACAACAGAAATCTGTCGAAATTATAATCATAATCAACTTTTTGAATTTCAACAATAATTCTGTGGTCGAGGGTTTCTGCAAAAATGTCATATTTAAAATCGATGTAACCGAACTTAGGTGCAAATCGTTTTTCTGTTTCAATTTTTCCAAATTCTGCATCAACGCCAGTTATGTCGCGGACAAAACAACGAAAAACTATTGGGTCTGCGAATGCTTTTTTGAAATAAACTTCATTATCAAGATTCAATAACATAAATTTTCAGAATAAAAATTATTTGCGACAAAAGTAAAAAAAAAATTGCGAATAACAAGTTTTTTTTCAAAAATTTTCACAGAAATTTTCAAGATTTTTTTTTTTTTTTCGATTTGCAAAAAATAAATGTTTTTTTTTACTTTGCACTCGAAAAATCTGAAGTTGAAAAAAAAGTTAAAACATTGATTTTCAACTAAATAAAGAAATAATGGAAAATAATTTGGTTATTGTAGAGTCGCCTGCCAAGGCAAAGACTATCGAAAAATTTTTAGGGAAAGATTTTTTAGTCAAGTCAAGTTACGGTCATATTCGGGATCTTGCAAAGAAAAATTTGAGTATCAACATTGCTGAAAATTTTTGTCCTTTATACGAGATTGCGTCTGATAAGACAAAAGTTGTGAATGAATTGAGAAAGTTGTCGCAAGAGGCACAAGTCGTTTGGCTCGCCTCTGACGAGGACCGCGAGGGCGAGGCAATTGCGTGGCATCTTTTCGAAGCATTAGGTTTGAAAAAAGAAAATACGCGAAGAATCGTTTTTCACGAAATAACGAAACCTGCTATTTTAAACGCAATTACAAATCCCCGAAATATTGACGAGAATTTGGTCAATGCACAGCAAGCACGCAGAATCTTAGACAGACTCGTTGGTTATGAGATTTCGCCGATTTTGTGGAAAAAAGTTAAACCGAATCTCTCGGCAGGAAGAGTGCAGTCTGTCGCAGTGCGTTTAATTGTCGAAAGAGAACGGGAAATTATCGCTTTCAAGACGATTTCTCAATATAAAATTTCAGGAATTTTCAAGTTTAAAGACAAAAACGGAGAAGAACATTTGTTAAAATCTGAATTGTCGAAAAAATTTGACACAAAAGAGGAGGCAATCGAATTTTTGAAAAAATGTGCGAATGCAGAATTTTCTATCGCAAATATCGAGACAAAAGCGTTCAAAAAATCGCCTGCCGCACCTTTTACCACATCAACTTTGCAGCAAGAAGCAAGTCGAAAATTGAATTTCTCCGTCTCGCAAACGATGTTAATTGCTCAAACGCTGTATGAAGCGGGGTTTATTACGTATATGAGAACCGATTCTCTCAATTTGTCCGAAACTGCCGTTGCGGCAATTGCCAACGAAGTAACGCAATTATTCGGAGAAAATTACTCGAAACCGAGAGTTTACAAAACTAAAATCAAAGGTGCACAGGAAGCGCACGAAGCAATTCGTCCAACTTACGTTGAAAATCAAAATATTGATGGAAATGTGAACGAGAAAAAATTGTACGAATTGATACGAAAACGCACTATTGCCTCGCAAATGTCTGACGCACAACTGGAGAAAACAATTGTAACTATTGATATTTCAACAACTTCCGAAAAATTTGCCGCAACAGGTGAACAAGTGAAGTTTGATGGTTTTATGAAACTTTACACCGAATCAACGGATGAGGAAAATATTGAGGAAAACGGAATATTACCGCCTTTGTCTTTGCAGCAAAAATTGTTGATGGATTCTATCTCGGCAACGGAAAAATTTTCACATCATCTGCCACGCTACACCGAGGCAAGTTTAGTGAAAAAACTCGAAGAACTCGGCATTGGGCGTCCTTCTACGTATGCACCGACAATTACCACTATTCAGGAACGCGGTTACATCGTAAAAGAATCACGCGAAGGAACAAAACGAGAATATTTTCAGTTAATATTGAAAAATAAACTCATCAAAGAACAGACAAAAACTGAAGTTACGGGCTTTGAAAAGTTTAAACTCTTCCCCACAGATGTCGGAATGGTTGTAAACGATTTTTTGATTAAACATTTTGAAAACATTTTAGATTTTCATTTTACAGCCAACATTGAGAAAGAATTCGACCAAATTGCTGAAGGAAAATTGATTTGGGAAAAAATGATTGACAAATTTTACAAAAAATTTCACCCAAAAGTTGAGGAAACATTAGAAATTTCTGACCGCATCGGAGAAAGAATCTTGGGCATTGACCCAAAAACCAACAGAGAAGTTTTTGCAAAAATCGGCAGATTTGGACCAATGGTTCAAATTGGCAAAACGCAAAAAGGCGATTCTGACGAAAAACCAATGTACGCAAGTCTCCGCAAAGAACAACGCGTCGAGACAATAACGCTCGAAGAGGCTTTGCAACTTTTTGAATTGCCCAAAATCTTGGGGCAACATTCCAAATTCGGCGATATTACTGTCGGAATCAGCAAAATGGGTGCTTATTTGAAAATCGAAAATCGGTATATTTCGCTGCCTAAAAACGAAGATCCGTACTCTTTTACTCTCGAAAAGGCTATTGAACTCATTGATAATACAAAATTCCCGCGAAATTTAGGTGAATTTCAAGGAAAAGAAGTTCAAGTTTGTCTCGGAAAGTTTGGTCCTTACGTTAAATATGGAACTTTGTTTGCTTCGTTGAAAAAAAATGAAGAGCCATTGTTGGTTTCTCTTGACAGGGCAGTTGAATTGATTCGGGAAAAACAGGAAAAAGAAAGTCAAAAAATTATCAAAATGTCTTTCGAACATCCCGATATTGCGATGATAATCGGCAAATATGGTCCTTATATTTCGTACAAAGAGAAGAATTACAAAATTCCGAAAGATTTTGTTCCTGAAAATTTAACTTTTGAGGAATGTAAAAATCTCATCGGCGATGATTTTGAGAAGGAAGTCAAAAAAGTGAGAAAAACGCGGGCAAAAAAATAATTTTTTTGGTAATGTTTATTTTTTAATGATAATTTTTGCAGAAATTTGCATTTTGAAAAATAAATTTGTATTTTTGCAATTCTTAATTTTGTTAAAAATTAAACATTACCTAAATTTTAATTTTATGCGAATTGTCAATCCGCTTTATGATACCGCTTTCAAATACTTGATGGACAACGAGAAATTGGCAAAAAAATTAATTTCAGCCATTATTGACAAAGAAATTCTTTCTCTCGAAGTTTTTCCGCAAGAAACAGCAATAGAGTTGAAACGGACAAAACCGAGAAAAGAATCGAAACGAAAACGCAAAACTGAAACAACAATTTCGGAATATTTGTCGATTTATCGTCTTGATTTTAAAGCAGTTGTGAAAACAGAAGACGGTAAGGAACAGAAAATTTTAATTGAGGTTCAGAAATCTCGTTATCCCGACCCAATAGACCGTTTTCGACAATATCTCGGAGCAAATTATTTGCGAGGCGAAAAATATGTTGACG
>DYQK01000177.1 GCA_020719385.1 Rikenella microfusus
AGTTAACATCTCTTCCTGCCGAGATGGGACAACTAACCAATCTCAAGTTTCTGTATTTAGGAGGAAATAAACTTGATTCTATTCCTGCCGAAATTAAAAATTTGGTTAATTTAAAATATTTGTATTTGTTTGGCAATTATTTTTCTGATTCTGAAAAAGAAAAAATAAAAAAATTATTGCCAAATTGTAAAATTTATTGGAAATAATTTTTATCAAAATTTCTGTTGTTTTGTTGTGTTTCATATTTTTTTCTAAAAATAAATTTGTGGTTATGAACAATGAAAATACGTTTGCATTTTTAATTTATGTGCAAGAATACGCTGCTGATGTGGATTTACATCCTTTGCCGCAAGCATTTGATAATGTGGCTGGTTTGCGAAAGGCATTTCGCGATTCCTCTTTTGGCATTCCCAAAGAAAATATTTTTGTTCAACCCGACCCAACGAGCAAGGAGAAGTCTGAGTTTCTTGCAAAGTTATCTGATATAATCGAGTCTGGGGTCATAAAAAATTTGATAATTTATTATGCTGGTCACGGCATTTTAGATGACAAAGGCAGGCATTATCTTTTCGTTGAAAGATTCTACGGTTGAGAAAATAAGAATCAATGGTTTAAAAATAGACGATTTAAACGATGCTTTGTCTGATGCAAAAAATTTGAACATCATTTTGATTCTCGATTCTTGCTTTAGCGAGAATGCGTTTGATAAATTTTCTGCTTCCAATTATTATTTGTTGATGGCATCGTCAGGCAAAACAAAGACTTCGAAATTTCCTCCTGCTTCTGAATATTCTGCTTTTACAGGCGAGTTGTTGAATGTTTTGCAAAACGGAATCGCAAGCGGGAAAGAATTTCTCACCTGGCGCGATATTTATATGCGAGTGCGAGATAATTTGGTTGCAAAAAATTTTCCTATTCCAAAAATCATTGCTCGCAACGAGGTTGATGATTTAGAAGTTTGTAAAAATAATTTTACAAAACCCATCGAAAATTTTGATAACGAATGGATGAAATTAATTATTGACATTTCTCATTTCAATTCGAAAATGAAAAAAGAAGTCGATTTGATTTGTAAGTCAGATAGTTTGCAAACTATTTCTGCGTTGCAAAATTTATTTTTGGAGCATATTCCCTTTCCTGTTGGTTATCACTTAAATCGTTTGTTTACAAAGGAAACGACAGTTGAGGATTTTATTTTAGTATACGAAAAAATAGTTCAATTTTTATGTTTTATCTTTCTGACGCAACTTTCTGACGCAAAAAATAAACAAAAAATAAATTTTGAAAATAATTATAAATCTTTGATTATCAATAATATTGACGAGCCTGACCACCATTTTTATTTTCAACTTTTGCCGATTTTGATTCAGCATTTGAGAAATAATTCGCTTGAGTTGTTTATCAAAGATTTTGATATTGAGAATGAGAATTGGAAAAATTCTGTCGCAATATTGGAAAAAGTTCGTACCGAAACGGACAAAACAAGTTTTTCTGCGTCAATAAAAAAAACCATTTTGCAGTTGCTGCGAAGTGTTGGAATGTTGGTGAATTATAAAATGGTGGCAGTCAAGGACATTCGACTGCGTTATCCTAAGTTGGGCGAGAGGAAATATAATCACGCTTTTGCTCTTTTGCAGGGCGGAAAAGCAACCGAATACGACAATCTTGCTTCGAGCAAAGACAATTTGAGTATAGAATTTATTGAGAAAAATGAACCTCACAACAGCCATTCGATTTTGTTGATTCGTTTTGAAAATGAAACGGCTGTTGATTTTTTGAATTTAATGCCTTTTTATCTTGATGCACATTCTTTTGAAATTAAAAAACATCAGGACAAATTGATTCCTGAAATTTTGATTTTGGCAGGGAAAAATAGCAAAGATGAACATTTATTTGCCCAACTCACAAGCGAAAAAGAAATTAAACCTTTCGAAACTTCGTTAAATACGGCGAACATTCATTTTAATTTTAAACATTTTGACAATTCATTGCTATGATTCGCAAATTAAAAACCATCAAACTTCTCGACGCATACGAAAAAAACGACAAAGACATTTTCTTTGGTCGCGAAAACGAAATCGAAGAGTTATTTCAAAAAGTTAAACAAACACGTTTAACCTTACTCTACGGACTTTCTGGCACAGGAAAAACATCCTTGATTCAGTGCGGATTAGCAAACAAATACGACCAACGAGATTGGTTGCCGCTCTTTGTTCGAAGAGGTAAAAACGTTATTGAGTCGTTGAAAAACAAAATTCGAAACGAAGCAGAAACATTGATTTCGCCGCAAAAAACGATTATTGAACATTTGAATATTTTATTTCTCGATTATTTTAAACCCATTACTTTGATTTTTGACCAAATCGAAGAACTTTTTATTTCAGGTAACGACAACGAACAAAACCAATTCTGCGATTTCTTATCTGAAATTTTGCAAACAAACCTCAATGTGAAAATTATTTTGTCTTTGCGAGAGGAATATCTTGCGTATTTTGATAAATTTGAGATAAAAGTGCCGCAAATTTTTCAAAATCGAATGCGTCTCGAAAAAATGAGAAATGAGAAACTGTTGAAAGTGGTTGCCAAAATGCTTGAGAAGGAAAATACAAAAATCCCAAAACAGGAAATCATCGACCAAATTGTCAAAAACATCGCAGATAACAAAGGAAATGTCGAATTGACTTATCTGCAAATTTATCTCGAAAAAATCTACTCCGAAGCAAATTTTCAAAATGATTTTTATGAATTTAGCGAAAATCTACTCAATAAAATCGGAAAATTAGACAACATTTTGCAAGACTTCTTGGTGCGAAATGTCGAAAATATCAAAAACGAAAAATCTTTTGACGAACAAAACATTTGGAAAGTCCTCAAAAAGTTAATTACAGAAGTAAACACAAAGAAAATTGTACAAATTGAGGATTTTAAAACCGAAAAATTCGACGCCATCGAAATTTTGAAAGCGTTGCAAGAAAAACGAATCGTAAAATACGAAAACGGTTTTTACGAACTCGCACACGACAGTCTGGCAGATAAAATTGCAGAATATCGAAGTGAACAGGAAAAAGCATTTATAGAGGTGCAAAACTCGCTCAAAACTACGTATCAAAATCATTTGAAGACAAAAGCATTTCTCACCAATGAAGACATAACTTTTATTCACGAAAACTTGAAAAAAGTTTATTCGACAGAAAAGCAACTGTTTTTGACGCTCTTAGAAAATTTTAAAAATGAAATTTTCGAGAAAGAACCAACACAAATAACGCAATATCAAGAAGCAATCAATTTTGCTTTGAAAAGCAGACAACGCAACATTAAAAATAAACGACTGAAAAATTTGCTCATATTTATTTTGATTTTGCTTTTGCTTGCCTCCATTGTATTTGGTATTTATGCTTTTCAACAGAAAAACAAAGCCGAAAGACAAACAAACATTGCGGATTCAACTTATAAAGTTGCAAAAAAACATTTGGATAAATTTCTCGCAGAAAAACGAAAAACAGACAGCATTTATCTCAGAAAAACCATTTTTGCCATAGAAATTTACATCGAAACAAAAAACCCGTTCTTTTTAAAAGACGCAAAACGACTCGTTGACAGCTCAAATACCGTTAACAAAAGGTTTAATTTCAAACTTGACAAAGAAATTGACTCATTACAAAAAATCTTAAACTAATGAAAAATCGTAAATTTTTTCTTGCACGGAAATGTTCGAAATAGACGCGAACTGCCGCAACGTACATTACTGTGTTCTCCGACTTATCTTTGTAAGTCCTTAATTTCCCGTCAACTAAAATTTTGCGACCCTTTGTCAAGTACTTAAAAGATTCGGCTGATAACAATAAACCTGAATAAAAGCAACTCGTTCTTTTACCTCCGAAGGTTTTTCAACTTCACCTGTTTCCTCGTTTACCAACTCCGAAGTACGATAATTCTCGTTCACTGCACGCTGACCCAAGCACGCTCTTCCAACAAAGTAACTCGATACAAACTTATCCGTCTGACGGATATGACCAAACAAACCACGAATCAATTGCTTGGCTCGAAACGGATTCAAAACTACATATTTAATGCCCTGATTTTCAAATTCTAACCTGACAGGTGCAAGCACCTGTCAGGTTATTTTATGTTTCCTTTCCCACGATTAAATTCGTGGGAAATTATAAAAAAAATTAAGATTTTGAGATTTTTTTCAAAAAAATTTGGTTTTTCGAAAAAAAGTTTTATCTTTGCCGCAAATTAATTTAAAATTTTTTCAAAAATGAAAAAGAAGAAATTAACCAAGCAAGACATTTTAGAAATGTTTGCTGCCAGTGATGCGCGTTTTGCCCAACAAATGGCTGAATCAAAAATTGAAGCGGAAAAACGCCACGCAGACTTTGAAGCGGATTTGAAAAAAAGCCGCGAGAAAGCCGACAAGGAAATGCGCGGACTTCGACAAGAACTCGGCAGTTTCGGCAGAACACAGGGCGAATTAGCCGAGAGATATTTTCAAAAAGCAATACAGCGAAATATGAAACTGTTGCACGTAGACCTGCAAGAAATGGAGACAAACGTCAACAAATACAGCAAAGCCTTAGACATTCGCGAGGAATATGATATGATTTTAACGAATTCCGATATTATTGTGGTAGTCGAAGTTAAACATAAATTGCGAGTCGAGGATGTTGAAAAGTTTTACTCGAAAAAAATACCGAATTTTCGCAAATTATTTCCCGACAGAAAAGATTATCAAATTGTTGGGGCTGTTGCGGCGTTTTTGTTCGACAAAAATTCGCAAGAATTGGCAGAAAATTATGGTTTTCTCATTTTGACAAAGACAGGCAAAGAATTAGAAATTCTCAATTCGAAATATAATATTTTTTAACATAAATTAAGATCTAGCGTTGCCATCTCTTTTAGCGATGGCAACGCTTTTCAATTGAATTAAGAGAAAATTTTGCAACTTTAAACAAAATTCTTGAAAAAAAAGTTTAA
>DYQK01000066.1:0-14395 GCA_020719385.1 Rikenella microfusus
GAGACGGTTTAACTAAATGCTACACTATTAACGGTAGCGATGTTACCTGTGATTTTACAGCGAATGGCTACAGACTTCCTACAGAAGCAGAATGGGAATATGCTGCACGCGCTGGCAGTACAACACCTTTTTCTACGGGGAATAATTTGACGACAAGTCAAGCAAATTATGACGGAAATTATCCTTATAATGGCAATTCGAAGGGCAAATATCGTGAGAAAACGGTTTCAGTTAGCAGTTTTTCACCTAATAATTGGGGTTTATATAACATGCATGGGAACGTTTGGGAGTGGTGCTGGGATTGGTATGGCGATGATTCTATTAATGGCTTACAGACAAACCCTATTGGTGCTACTACCGGACAGCGCCGTCTTCTCCGTGGCGGCTCTTGGTTCAACAGCGCCAGGAGTTGCTGCTCCGCTAATCGTCTCAACTTCACGCCTACGTCTCGCAACTTCAATGTGGGTTTTCGGTTGGTTTTGTTTTCTGCAGTTTTACAAAAGTGAGCAAAAAAAAATTCATTTGCGAAAAGAAAACCTTACGCGGTGCGGGGCGCAGCCCAAACGCACCGCAGTAAAGGTTTTCCGCAAATGAATTCGGTATTATCATTCCGCTCTAAAAAAAAAACGGCTTTGAGCGGTTTTTTTTTTGAAAAATTTTTGCTTTTTTCTGTTTTAACATTTTTTAACATAAATTAACATTTGTTATCTCCCACGATTAAAATCGTGGGTTAAATCTGAATCTTAGCCCACGAATTTATTCGTGGGAAAAAAATGTCGGCGTTTAATCAAAAAATTAAATTTATTTATTTCAGAAAAATTTTGTTTTTCGAAAAAAATGTTTTATTTTTGTCGCAAAATTAACGAAATGAGTAATATTAAAATTGCAATTAAACAATTGAATTTCAAATGGTTACCAAAACATTTGAATCATATCGCAGAAAACATTGTTTTTAAAAAACGGAATATTTCTTTCTTGGCAATCAATGCTTTATTCAGACATCCCAATGCAAAAGTTACCACTTCCAATATTCCATTTGCAGATAGTTTTATTATTTCGGGTTTTGTGCCTTTATTAACAAACGACAAATTGCGAACTATTGCTGACAAATTGTCAGTAGTTTTCAGAATTGACGAACACAACCACATTATTCCTATCACTTCTTACAGCGAAACCGATGAACAATAATGATTTCAACTTCGAAACCACAGACGAATGGGACGATTATATTCAGTCGTTAAATATTTGTCAGTTAAAAGAAATGGAAGAGAAAAGTAATTTTTTATTTTTAACAAATCCTACATCGAATTTTGATGTTGATGAGGATTTTTTTGCAGATTTTGATAATTATATTCAGCAACTTCAGTTGTCAGAATTACGAGAAATCGAGAAAAATGCTTTATTGCTCAAAGAAATTAACCAAAATACCATAAAACACAAAGCGAAATTAACAGGCTTGGATGAAAAAATCGTTCTTTTAATTGAAACAAGAAAAGAAAAAGCCACATTGGAGCAATTAATGGTATATTGTAACAAATTACATATTCCATATCAAAAATTTTTCCCCGAATTTTTTCTTAAGTAACTTTGTTAGCCGTTTCCATACAGTAAATTGTGGGATTAGTTATTGTAATTAAACCCTGACAGGTTAATATAAACCAAATATAAACGCCGGCAGGTTTTTCAAACCCTGCCGGCGTTTAATCAAAAAATTAATTTTATTTCAGAAAAAGTTTGTTTTTTCGAAATATTGTTTTATTTTTGCCGCAAAATAAATTTGAGAATTTTGTAAAAATGAAAAAAAAGAAAGTTACAGTTCAAGATATTCTTGATATTCTTGCTTCGCAGTCGGAAAAGCAAAAAGAATTGACTCAACAAATTTCTGATTTTGCCAAACAAATGGCAGAATCAAAAGTTGAAGCAGAAAAACGACACGCCGACTTCGAAGCAGCAGCAGAAAAACGCAACAAAGAATTTGATAAAAAAATGGGCAGTTTAACGGGCTTTCTCGGTAAATTTACCGAAGAAATGATTCGTCCCAACATTATCCCGATGTTTCAAGCAAAAGGAATCGAAATTGAAACGGTTGTGCGCTCGGTTATTGGTAAACAAAATAATCAAGATTATTACGAAATCGATTGGTTATTGATAAATTCAACTATTGCGGTTGTCGTTGAGGTGAAAACAAAGTTCACTAAAGACGAAGTTGATGAGCATCTTGAACGTTTGGCAAAAATTTGCGAGGTTGCCCCAAAACGTATCGATTTGAGCGGGACAACATTGCTTGGTGCAGTCGCAGCCATCACATTCGAAGACGGTGTCGACCAATATGCTTTGAAAAAAGGTTTATATATTTTGAAGCAAACAGGAAATCTCGTTTCAATAATTAATGACGAAAAATTTAAACCCAAAGAATGGAAAACAAATTATTAACAGTTTAACGTTGTCAAGTTTTAAAAACTTGACATTTTTTTTAAAAAATTTTGTTTTTTCGAAAACTTTTTATTATTTTTGCAAATGTTTAACTTTTAAAACTTTTCTGAATTATGAAAACAAAAATATTAATTTTATTTTTCGTTTTGTGTTTGTTTAACGTTGCTTTTGCCCAAGAATACGAAGGGAAAACTTCTGAGAGAAAATTTTCTCCGCCGAAAAAAGTTTCGCCGCCCGTTATTTCGTGGATTTCTCCATCTGAAAATAATTTGCAAGTTTCTACTTCGTCTTTTTTGGTGCAATTTAAAATTATTTCGTCAGAAAAATGTCTTCCTGTGCAGGTACGAAATCTTTCGCGTGGTTTTGTGCCTACGCTTGAGCCTGTCAAAGTTGTTGGCAATGAATATTCTTATGAATATTCTGCGGAATTAAGTGCGGGGAAAAATACGTTACAAATTTTTTGTAAAAATTCTGCTTCTGAATCTACTTCGAATCGAGATATTTTTTATAAAAACGAAACGCCGCCTGTCGAAACGGGGAAATATTTTGCGTTATTGATTGGTGTCGGTGAATATTTAGATTCAGATATTCCTGATTTGGGCAAAAATCCCATCAACGATGCAACAACATTGCGAGATATTCTCGTTGAAAAATATACTTTTAACAACGAAAATGTAATTTTATTGACCAATGCGACTTGCGACAACATTATTGATGCGTTAGACAACTTAAAAAACAAAGTTACTCCGCAAGATAATGTGTTAATTTTTTATGCAGGACATGGTTATTTCGAGAAAGATGAAGGCAGTAAAAACGAAAATGACGGCGAAGGTTATTGGATTCCATCTGATGCCGACTGGAATGCAGAAAATCCCAAAGAATCAAGCACAAAAAGATGGTTATATAACTCTCAATTAGTTACTTTAATCAAAAAAATCAATAGCAAACATACACTTTTGATTTCTGATGCGTGTTTTAGCGGTTCGATTTTTAACGACCGTGATTTGGATGGCAATTCTGCTTCGCAAGAATATGTTGAACTTGACAAATACAAAAGTCGAACTGCGATAACAAGCGGCATTTTGAAAAAAGTACCGAATCAAAGTACATTTTTTGAATATTTGTCGAAAAATTTACGCACCAATTCGCAACCGTTGATTTCTTCGCAAGAATTATTTTCGAAAATAAAAAATCCTGTGATAAATGCAACGAAAATTGTTCCGAAATGGGGCGATCTTCCCAATTTGGGCGACCAAGGCGGCGATTTTATCTTCATCAAACGCAAAAAATAAATATTTCTCAAAATTTTGATAAAAAAATTCTATAAAATTTGAAATATGAGTGACGAGAAAATAATTTTTTCGATGGTGGGCGTGAGTAAAACTTTTCCACCGCATAAAAAAGTGTTGAACAATATTTATTTGTCATTTTTTTATGGAGCAAAAATCGGAATTATCGGTTTAAATGGTTCGGGCAAATCTACGTTATTGAAAATTATCGCGGGAAAAGAAACTACAAACGAAGGTGAAGTTGTTTTTTCTCCAAATTATTCTGTCGGAATGTTGGAGCAAGAACCAATGTTAGACAATTCTAAGACGGTAAAAGAAATTGTGCAAGAAGGTGTTCAGGAAATAGTGAATGTTTTGCAGGAATACGAGTCTGTTAATGAAAAATTTTCACAACCCCTTACTGACTCTGAAATGGACAAATTAGTGATGCGTCAGGGAGAATTGCAAGAACTGATAGATAAATTTGATGCGTGGAATCTGGATAATCGTCTCGAAAGAGCGATGGACGCATTGCGTTGCCCCGAAGGAAATTGTTTAATCAAGAATCTTTCAGGTGGTGAACGCCGCAGAGTTGCCCTTTGCCGTTTATTATTGAGTGAACCTGATGTTTTGCTTTTAGATGAACCAACGAATCATCTCGATGCCGAATCGGTGCAATGGCTGGAGCAACATTTGCAACAATACAAAGGAACGGTCATCGCCGTTACTCACGACAGATATTTTCTCGACAACGTTGCAGGTTGGATTCTTGAGTTAGACCGCGGCGAAGGAATTCCATGGAAAGGAAATTATTCCTCTTGGTTAGACCAAAAAACAAAACGACTTTCACTGGAGGAAAAACAGATAAGCAAACGCAGAAAAACTCTCGAAAGAGAACTCGAATGGGTGCGAATGGCACCTAAGGCGCGACACGCAAAATCTAAAGCACGACTCGGTGCATACGACAAACTTTTGAACGAAGACGCAAGACAAAAAGAAGAACGTCTCGAAATGTTCATTCCGAACGGTCCGCGTTTAGGAGACAAAGTTATTGAATCAAAAGAAGTTGCAAAATCTTTTGGAGATAAATTATTGTTTGAAAACTTGAGTTTTTCACTTCCGCCCGCAGGAATTGTCGGAGTAATTGGGGCAAATGGCACAGGTAAAACCACGTTATTCCGTTTAATCATAGGAATCGAAACTGCCGACAAAGGCGATTTTCGAATCGGTGAAACCGTTAAAATCGGTTATGTTGACCAACAACACACTTCCATCGACCCCGAAAAAACCGTTTACGAAGTTATATCAGACGGCGGCGAGGAAATAAAAATCGCAAATCGCTTGATTAACTCAAGAGCTTATGTAGCAAGATTTAACTTCTCAGGTGCCGACCAAGAAAAGAAATGCGGAATTTTGTCTGGCGGTGAAAGAAATCGTTTGCATCTCGCCCTCACTCTCAAAGAAGAGGCAAATGTTTTGCTTCTCGACGAACCAACTAACGATATGGATGTCAATACGTTGCGGGCGTTGGAAGAAGGACTCGAAAATTTTGCAGGCTGTGCGGTAATTATCTCTCACGACAGATGGTTCTTAGACCGAATTGCAACGCATATTCTTGCTTTCGAGGGAAATTCTCAAGTGTATTTCTTTGAAGGAACATATTCGGAATATGTTGAAAATCGAAAAAAACGAATCGGAAATGCTGAACCGCAAAGAGTTAAATATAAAAAATTGAGTTAAAATTTTTCAAAATCTGATAAAAATAAAAAACATCTCAATATTTCGCAAAATGTTTTAGAGAAATATTGAGATATTTTTTTGTTAAAACATTTTTAACCACGCCAATTTGCCGCTAATAAACCCAAATCAACAGCCAATTTGATAGTTTTCTCTGCTCTTTTCACAACAGGTGCGTCAATCATTTTCGTTCCCAACGAAACAACGCCGAGTCCTTTTTCTTTTGCCTCGACAAAAGCATTAAAAATTGCCTTTGCCTTCTCAATTTCTTCTGCTTCAGGAGCATAACCTTTGTGAATCACATCAATTTGACGCGGATGAATACAGCCCATTCCCTCAAAACCCAACGATTTCGAAACGCGAACATTCTCTCGCAAACCTTCCATATCGCCGACATCAGAAAATACGGAATCAATGGGTTGAATTCCTGCCGCCTTCGCAGCATTGACCAAACGCATTCTTGCGAACAACGATTCTGTCCCTTCTTTTGTTCGACGAACACCCAAATCTGCCGTAAAATCTTCTAAACCGATGGCAAGAGAAACCACGTTTTCTGACGCTTTCGCAATTCTAAACGCATTTTCAACTCCTAAGGCACTCTCAATTATCGGCATAAAAAATATTGAGTGCGAAGAAGGAAATTGTTTGCGAATCTCAAGAATTTCATTCTCAATATGCGTAATTTGTTGCGAATCCTCGCATTTGGGAATAAGAATCAAATTGACATTATGCGGAACAATAAACTTCAAATCGTCCAAACCCATCGGAAATTGGTTGATGCGAACCATTCGCTCAGCACCGTAAAAATCTACGCTACGCAACGCATTTCGAACCAAAAAACGCGCTTCAAATTTTTTACTCGGAGCAACAGAATCCTCTAAATCTAAAATTATCCCGCAAGGTTTATGAACACCTGCGTTTAACATCATACTCGGCGAATTCCCCGGCAAATATAAACGAGAAAAACGAAATTGTTCACGCACTGTGTGATATTGATTTTCAGGTAACATCGGCAATAAAAACTCTTTCTCCGTCTTTATCAACGACTTAACTGCCGCCTCGATTCTTGCTGCGATAACAAAAGGCAAAGCACCAGAATCTTCGAGAGTCAACTCGCAATGAGAAATGCCGAAAAACTTTATCATCTCGTTGCACAACTCTCGAATCGAATTGCCGTACAAAACTTCGACTTTGCTTTTTACATTCACCAAAACTCCTCCCGAATCTTTCAATTTGAGAAAAACAAAACATTCCGAACGAATTTTATCTCCTTGATTTCCTGCCGTAGCAATTTGTATATTTTCCATTATTTTCGAAAAATTAATTTTTTGCAAAAATAAAAAAATTTTAACGATTTTTCAAAAATAATTATTAATTTTGTAAAAAATTTTTTTATGATAGAATTTGAAAATTTGAATCGGTTAAATGCACCGTTTTTTGAATCTTATCAAAAATCCTTCGCAGAAACTTTGCAAAGCGGATGGTTTATTATGGGGAAAAAAGTCGAAAATTTTGAGAAAGAATTTGCTAATTTTCTTGGAACAAAAGAATGTGTCGGTGTTGCATCGGGACTTGACGCATTGATGCTTGCCCTCAAAACTTTCGATTTTGAGAAAAATTCCGAAATTATTGTGCCTTCGAACACTTATATCGCAACAATTTTGGCAATTTTGCAGAATCACTTGCAACCAATTTTAGTTGAACCCGATATAAAAACTTACAACATTGACCCAAAACGCATTGAAGAAAAAATTTCGAATCGCACAAAAGCGATATTACCTGTGCATTTGTACGGTAAATCTTGCGATATGAAACCAATTATGGAAATTGCCGCAAAGTATGATTTGAAAGTTATTGAAGACTGCGCACAGAGTCACGGTGGAAAATATTTTGGGCAAATGACAGGAACTTTCGGCGATTTCGGTGCGTTTAGTTTTTACCCAACAAAAAATTTAGGTGCATTAGGCGATGGCGGAGCAATTGTTTCTTCCAATGAAAAAATTGCAGAAAAAGTGCGAACTTTGAGAAATTACGGTTCGAAAGTGAAATATTACAACGAATTGATTGGGTTTAACTCGCGTTTAGATGAAATTCAGGCAGGTTTTTTGTCAGAAAAGTTAAAATTTTTAACTCAAATTAACGAACATAAACGAAGTTTAGCAAAATTATATTTCGAAAATTTGAAAAATGATTTTGTGAAACCAATTTTTGACGAAAATTATTATGATGTTTATCATATTTTCAATATTCGACATCCGAAAAGAAACGAATTGCGAGAATATTTGTTGAAAAATGAGATAAAAACCGAGATTCATTATCCTGTTGCTCCGCACAAACAAACGGCAATGCAAGGAATTTTATTAGGTGAATATCCAATTTCGGAGGAGATTCACAATACAACTTTGAGTTTGCCGATTTCGTTTTTTCACACAAAAGACGACATTTTTAGAGTTATTGAAGTGTTAAATAAATTTTAAAAAATGTTTTCAGTTGAGGAATTTCGAGAATATTGCTTGAAAAAGCAAGGCGTTGAAGAGTGTTTTCCCTTTGATGAGACAACATTGGTTTTCAAAGTTATGGGAAAAATGTTTGCTCTAACCGATTTGGGAGAACATTTTTATATAAATCTCAAATGTGAGCCGCAATGGGCTATCGAGTTGCGAGAGAAATATTCGTGTATCTCGGCGGGTTTTCATATGAATAAAAAACATTGGAACACCGTAAAAATCGAAGATTCTTTGCCTATCTCATTGATTTACAAAATGATAGACCATTCTTACGATTTAATTGTAAAACATTTAACTCTTTCGCAAAAAGAGAAATTAAAAAATGTTTTCTAAAAATGCAACTTTTTTTCTTTTTTCTTATCTTTGAAAAATGTAAATTACTAAAATTTTTGAAAAAATGAAAAAAATTTCACTTTTTTTAACGCTTTTTCTCTGTGCAATATCGATTTTTGCACAATATACGCAAACCATTCGAGGCACTGTTATTGAATCTGCTTCTGAAACAACAATTCCTGGGGCAAGTGTTGTCGTTTTGGGCAGTAATCCGTTAATTGGAACGGTTTCGAATGAAAATGGAGAATTTCGTTTAGCGAATGTTCCTGTCGGAAGAGTAAGTATTGAAATCTCGTTTTTGGGTTACAACACGCAAACTCTCTCAAATTTGATTTTAACTTCGGGCAAAGAATTAGTTTTAAACATCAAATTAGAGGAAAAAGTGATTCAAACTCAAGAAATTGTTGTTAAAGCGAGCAGAAAAGACCAAGCAATGAACGAAATGGCACAAATCTCGGCTCGTTCTTTCACAAAAGAGGAAACAGAAAGATTCGCAGGAAGTATGGGCGACCCGTCAAGAATGGTTGCCAATTATGCAGGTGTTGTCGCACAAGGCGGCGCAGAACGCAACGACATCATCATTCGGGGCAACTCTCCGATGGGTTTATTGTGGCGAATTGATGGAATTTCTGTGCCAAATCCGAATCATTTCGGTTCAATGGGAACAACAGGCGGTCCCGTCAGTATGTTGAACAACAACCTTTTAACCAACTCTGATTTTTATACAGGTGCTTTTCCCGCAGAATACGGCAACGCACTTTCTGGTGCTTTTGACATCGGAATGCGAGCAGGTAACAACGAAAAACGCGAATATGTCGGGCAAATCGGCTTCGGCGGTTTCGAATTCGGTGCAGAAGGTCCCTTTTCGAAAGATTCGAAATCGTCATATTTGATAAATTTTCGATATTCAACACTCGAAGTTTTAGAAAAAATGGGCGTTTCTGTCGTTGACAACGGTTTGCCGCAATACAAAGATTTGTCGTTTAAACTGAATTTCCCAAAAACGCCTATCGGCAAAATTTCGATATTTGGTGTCGGCGGATTAAGTCATATTGATATGGTTGACAGCAAATCAACAGACACCGAGAAATTCGAAAACAGTATTGACGGCGGAGACACTTATTTCGGTTCAGATGCAGGTTTTGTCGGAATTTCGAATACGTATTATTTCAATAATGACAAAGACAGAGCATCAAGTTTAAAAACTGTTTTTTCGATTTCAGGAACAAAAGTGACCGTTAAAATGGATACTTTCGGAGTAAATCAAGAGACTAAACTGCCGATAAAAGAGTCGATTTTTCTGCAATTTGGCGAAAAAGCGTCAGAAATAATTTATGGTTTTAACACCCAATTTCGAAAAAAGTTTAATGCGAAAAATAATTTAACCATCGGGACAACATTCGATTGGTATTCGTCAAATTACAAAGACAGCATTTATTCGCATCCTTATTATATAATGTTGGTCGATTCGAAAGGTGAATGCGGACTTTGGCAGACTTTCGCACAACTTCAGCATCGTTTTTCTGATAAAGTGTCGCTTTACGGCGGTGTTCATTTTCAACAATTTACGTTAAATCAAAAAATGGCTGTCGAGCCGCGGGCAAGTTTAAAATGGAATATTACTCCGAATCAATCTTTAACCTTCGGATATGGTTTGCATAGTCAGTTGCAGGCAAGAATGGTTTATTTTCGCGAAACGCACATCGATTCGTTGATTTATGTTTTTACGCCAACCGACACTTTCGCCTACGGAAAACCGATTAAGTATGTGAAATTAAATACAAATCTTGATTTTTCAAAGAGTCATCATTTTGTAATTGGGTATGATAATTTGCTTTCGCAAAATTTTCGGGTAAAAGTGGAAACGTATTATCAATATTTGTTCAATATTCCGATAACGCAGTCCATTTCTGAATATTCGATGATAAATTCGGGTGCAGATTATTATGTTGAGGACAAAGATTCGCTTGTCAACAAAGGAACAGGGTTAAATTATGGACTTGAACTTACTTTCGAGAAATTTTTGAGCAATAATTATTATTTCTTAATTACTGCGACTCTGTACGATTCGAAATACAAAGGCAGCGACAATGTTGAACGAAATACTGCGTTTAACAGCAATTATATAATTAATTTTTTGGCAGGTTACGAGTTAAAAACGGGGACAAATAGCAGTTTAACTTTCGATTCGCGTGCAACGTATAGCGGCGGCAAGCGTTATGTTCCGATAAATTTGGCAGAATCGATTCGAAAAAATGAACGCGTTTTTGATTATTCGAAAAGTTTTGAAAATCGTTATCCCGATTATTTTCGTTTAGATATTCGTATCGGTTTTAAGTGGAATAGTGCGAAGTTTTCGCAAGAATGGGGTTTTGACATTCAAAATGTGTTGATGCAAAAAACGGTTTCGAGGGAAACTTATGACCGTGTAACAAAAACCATTCGTCGCGATTATCAATTAAGTTTTCTGCCGATGGGTTTGTGGCGGATTCAGTTTTAAGAAATTTTTCTCTTAATTTTTTAAAATCAGTCTATTTTTTCGAAAATCAACTGATTTTTTTGTGAAAAAATAAAATTTTATTCCCAATTTTTAAAAAATTTCTCTAAAAATTTTTGTTTTTCTGAAAAATGTTATATCTTTGTGCCGCAAAAGCCCAGATGGCGGAATTGGTAGACGCGTTAGTTTCAGGGACTAATATTAGAAATAGTGTGCAGGTTCGAGTCCTGTTCTGGGCATTAAACTTCTCTAAAATCTCCGCAATTTTCTCTGCAAAAATGAAAATTCATTATATCAAAAAGTTAATCTCCGAGGGCGAGCATCAACAATTAGATTTTAAATTTGAAATTTCTGATTCTCGCAAAATAGCCCGCACTCTCGTTGCCTTCGCAAACACTGACGGCGGAAAACTTCTCATCGGCGTCAAAGATAACGGAATAATTGCAGGAATTCGTTCAGAAGAGGAGATTTTTATGCTTCAAGCCGCCGCGGAGTTGTACAGCAAGCCGCAAATTGAATATTCCTTCGTTGAATGGGAAATCGAAAACAAAACAATTCTTGAAATTATTGTTCCCAAAAGTCAAAATGTTCCGCATTACTCCGAGGTCGAGGCAGGAAAATGGTTGGTTTTTATCAGAGTGAACGACCAAAATTTACTCGCAAATAAAATTTTATTGAGAGTTTGGGAGAGAGAAAAAAAGAATCAAAGCACTTTTATTCGATTTTCGGACAAGGAAAAAATGTTATTCGAGTATTTAGACAAAAATAAAATCATTACTTTCTCAAAATTTTGTCGCATCGCAGAGATTTCTCATATAAAAGCAGAAAATATTTTGGTCAATTTAATTGCTTTGCAACTTTTAGACATCGTTTTTGAGGAAAAATCTACTTATTATCGCTTGAAAAATCAGGAATAGAAACTGCCTCAAGCAATTTTTCACAAATTTTATTCTGTTGTTCAACATTTAATTCTGTGTGCATCGGCAAAGACAAAACCGAATCACACAATTTTTCTGTTTTAAGCAAATTTTTTTGTTCAGAAATATATGGTTTTTGAAAATGCAGCGGCACAGGATAATAAATCATCGAAGGAATTTCATTTTTTTGCAAAAAATCTCTCACTTTATCCCGATTTATTCCGTTTAAAACAATTGTATATTGATGAAAAATATGATTTGAGAAAGAATTTCGCACAGGAATTGAAATTTTTTCGTTATTTTTCAATTTAGAATCATAAAAATTCGCAAATTCTTGTCTTGCAGCGTTAAAATTTTCTAAATATTTGAGTTTAACATTCAAAATTGCCGCTTGCAACGTATCAAGCCGCGAGTTAATCCCGATTCTTTCATAAAAATATTTCGTTTTAGCCCCGTGCTGTGCGATAATTCGACATTTCTCGGCAAGAAAATCGTTATTTGTGAAAATTGCCCCGCCGTCTCCATAACAACTTAAATTTTTGGTAGGAAAAAACGATGTTGTCCCCAAATGTCCGATAGTTCCCGTTTTTTTCGTTGTGCCATTTGAGAAATAAACATTCGTTCCCAAACTCTGTGCCGCATCTTCAACGACAAATAAATCATATTTCGCTGCAATTTGCAAAATTTCTTCAATATTCGCCGCTTGCCCAAATAAATGAACAGGAATAATCGCTTTTGTTTTGGGAGAAATATTTTTTTCAATTTCCTGAACGTCAATATTAAACGTTTCAAAATCGACATCAACGAAAATTGGAGTTAGATTCAAAAGTTTAGTTACCTCTGCTGCGGCGGCGAAGGTAAAACTGGGAATAATTATTTCGTCAAAAGGTTGTAAATCAAGCGACATCAACGCAATTTGCAACGCATCAGTTCCGTTTGCACACGGAATAACATTTTTCACTTCGAGATAATGTTCCAAATTTTGTTGAAAAATTTTAACTTCTTTGCCGTTGATAAATTCCGTAGAATCAAGCACTTGCGAAATAGCAAAATCTATTTCGCTTTTTATTTTCAGATATTGATTTTTTAAATCAACCATTTTTATTTCTGTTCGCATATTTTTTAATTATCGAGTTATCTAAATCAATACAAATGTAAAACTTATTTTTCAAAATGCAATTTTTTTTCGAAAAAGATAGAATTATTTTTTAAATTTATCTCTTTGATAATCAACGAGATAGAAAATATTTTTCATTTTTTTTCGCAAAAAAAATTTGGTTTTTAGAAAAAAATTTTATATATTCGCCGCATTGAATTTCATAACAACATCCACTGAATATGGTAACAATTGATAAAACAATATTTATGCCCGATTTAATTGAAAGGCTTGAAAATTTGGACAGAGAAATTAAAAAATTTCGAGAAGTTGGCAAATTAGACCAATTTTCAGCCGAGAAATTGAAAGAATATTTTAAAACTCAGCACATTTTTCATAGTGCAGGAATTGAAGGAAATCGTTTAACGCTGCAAGAAACGATGTTAGTTTTAAAAGAAGGTATTACAATTTCTGAAAAACCCATAAAAGAAACTGTTGAAGTAAGAAATTTAGGTGTTGCTTTCGATTTTTTTTACGAATTAGCACAACAAAATACCCCAATAACAGAGAATTATTTAAGGCAAATACACAAATTATTAGTCGGTGATGACCCGTATTTGAATGCGGGAAATTATCGGAATATTGGAGTCGTAATTACTGGTTCGGAACATACGCCACCCGAGCCATTTGAAGTTCCATTTAAAATGCGAGAGTTGATGGAGTGGATATCCGATAATCTTGACGTTGAAAATCCAATATTGTTGGGTGCAGTGGCACACCATGAACTTGCAAAAATACATCCTTTTAATGACGGGAATGGACGCACTGCCAGATTGCTGTTAAACCTAATTCTAATGAAAAAAGGGTATCCAATTTGTAGTATCAAGCGAACAGAAAGACCAAGATATTATGATTCAATGTCAATGGCAGACAAAGGTGATTATCACCAAATAGTGGAATTAGTGGCAGAAAGTTGTACAGAATTATTTAATGTTTATGTACGAATTAGAGAAGAAAGCAAACGAAAAGCAGAATGGGCTAAAAAATGGGGAGAATCAGAGATTGATAATAAATTGCGAAAAGAAAAAAACCGTTATGAACTTTGGTTAAATAAAGTTAATCTAATAAAATTAGAGTTTAGACAAACAACTGAGTTGTTGGAAGAATCTATGTCGAATTATCACATTACATTTTACGAATACCCACCAATTACTTTCGAAATATTCCAAGAGTTGGAAAAAAGAGGAAGTGCAAATAACACATTTTTCTTTTCAATTAGAGTTTTCAATAAACTGACTAACAGAATTTTACAGACATTTTTGTTTAGATTTTTTAGAAATCACGACAAATTTCCGTCATCAGAAATTATTCCATTGGAACTAAACTGTTACAATTCCGATACCAAAAATTTTTCAGTAATTGACAAATTCAGCTGGTCAGATAAGGTGCGATTAAGGTCATTTTATTATAATTCAGCGGGAAACTTAATAGTAAACCAGACCAATAGACGCGAAGAAGTTGAAATTGAAAACCCCAAAATATCAGAAGTAGTTGAACACTTTTATGATGATATTTTTCGCTTTGTTGTCGGAATATGAAATTATTTT
>DYQK01000066.1:14495-17885 GCA_020719385.1 Rikenella microfusus
GTCGTCAATATCGATGAGTTTTGCTGAAGGTTTTGCAGATAAATCGTCTATTAAACGAATTTCTGTTGCCAAAACTTGCGAAGCAATATATTCTTTGTACGATTCTATCGCAGAATTAATTGCTGAATGCTTTTGTATTTCGAGAATAATTTTGTCTGTTACCGCAAAATCGCTGTCTTTTCGCAAATTTTGAATTCTGTTGACGCACTCGCGCGCAATTCCTTCCTTACGTAATTCGTCAGTTACGGTGATGTCGAGGGCAACGGTTAATTTTCCGTCTGTCGAAACCAACCAACCTGAAATGTCTTCTGAAAGAATTTCCACTTCCGAGATAGAAATGTTAAAATCGACATCGTTGAGCGTTATAATGAAGAAACCATTTTTTTCGAAAGTTCGAATTTCGTTTTGCGAAAAATTTGACAGAATTTCTGCCACCGTTTTCATCGATTTTCCGAGTTTTTTGCCCAAAAGTTTAAAATCGGGTTTAACTTTTTTCGTTACTAAACCCGAATCATCGCTTACGTATTCAAGCACTTTGACATTTACTTCGGACAAAATAATATTTTTCACGGCTTCGATTTTCGGAATAAAAGTTTCGTCAATTATCGGAATCATAATTTTCGACAACGGCTGACGCACTTTGATATTCACTTTTCTACGCAACGCAAGAATCATTGAAGAGATATTTTGTGCAATTTCCATTTTCTCTTCTAATGCTTTATCTATCAACGAGTTATCGCTTTTTGGGAAATACGCAAGATGCACAGATTCTGACGAATCTTTTTGCGAAACTTCGTTTAAATCGCAGAAAAGTCTGTCTGCAAAAAACGGCGCAATCGGCGACATTAAACGCGAAATAGTTTCGAGACAAGTATACAAAGTTTGATACGCCGCAATTTTACTTTCGTTATATTCGCCGCCCCAAAAACGTTTGCGATTCAAGCGAACATACCAATTACTCAAATGTTCGGAGACAAAGTCTTGAATAGTTCTGCCCGCGCGCGTTGGTTCGTAATTTTCGTATTCGGTTTCGACGGTTTTTATCAACGTATTTAACAACGACAAAATCCATCTGTCAATTTCGGGACGTTTTTCGACAGGAACTTCGGGTTCAGAAAAAGTAAAACCATCAACATTGGAATACAACGCAAAAAATGAGTACGTATTATATAATGTTCCGAAAAATTTGCGTTTCACTTCGTCGATTCCTTCGGCGTTAAATTTCAAATTTTCCCACGGCTGTGCGTTAGTAATCATATACCATCGCACTGCGTCTGAACCAAATTGTTCAATAGTTTCGAATGGGTCAACGGCATTTTTCAAGCGTTTCGACATTTTATTGCCGTCTTTGTCGAGAACTAAACCGTTTGAGATAATATTTTTGAACGCAACCGAATCAAACAACATTGTCGAAAGTGCGTGAAGCGTAAAAAACCAACCACGTGTTTGGTCAACACCTTCAGCGATATAATCGGCAGGAAAATATTTGTCGAAATTTTCTTTGTTTTCGAAAGGATAATGAAGTTGTGCGTAAGGCATTGCTCCTGAATCGAACCAAACATCGATTAAATCGGGTTCGCGAAACATTTTTTTCCCTGTTTTCGAAACTAAAATTACTTCGTCAACAAAAGGTTTATGTAAATCGAAAGTTTCGTAATTTTCTTGCGAAAAATTATTTTCGTTGAAATTTTTCAACGGATTTTCGTTCATAAAACCTGCTTTCACCGATTTTTCGATTTCATTTTTCAATTCAGAAACCGAACCAATACAAATTTCTTCAGTTTTGTCTTCAGAAACCCAAATCGGAAGCGGCGTTCCCCAATAACGCGAACGCGAAAGATTCCAGTCGACAAGATTTTCGAGCCATTGCCCGAATCGTCCTGTGCCAGTTGCGGCGGGTTTCCAATTAATGGTTTTATTCAACTCGACCATTTTCTCTTTGTATTGCGTAGTTTTGATAAACCACGCATCGAGAGGACAATACAAAACAGGTTTATCTGTCCGCCAACAATGCGGATACGAGTGTTCGTATTTTTCGATTTTGAACGTTTTATTTTCCTGTTTTAACTTCAAAACGATGTAAATATCGGTAGTTTCTGCGTCTTTGTCGAGAGAAATATCGTATTCGTTTTTAACGAATTTTCCTGTTAAATCGCCGCAATTGTCGATAAATTTTCCTTGCTTGTCGACGAGCGTTAAATGTCCGATTCCGTATTGTTTTGCGATTTTAAAATCGTCTGCACCGAAACTGGGGGCAATATGAACGATTCCTGTTCCGTCTTCGGTGGTGACAAAATCGCCGCAAACGACAAAAAATGCTTTTCCTTCGGGCTGTTGATACGGCAGAAGTTGTTGATAATCAATAAATTCGAGTTGTTTACCTTTGTAAACGTTTAAAATTTTGTACGGTAAATGTTTGTCTCCTTTTTGAAACTGAAGCGGCAATTCTGCATCTTTTTCGTTAAAATATTTCGGCATTAAATCTTTTGCCAAAATAACAGTAATTGGAATTGCGAGATACGGATTAAAAGTGCGAATTTTCACATATTCGATTTCTTTTCCGACAGCAAGTGCTGTATTTGAGGGCAAAGTCCAAGGCGTTGTTGTCCAAGCGAGGAAAAAAACGTCTGTTTCTGTGTTTTCGAAGAGAAATTTCGATTTTTCATTGCGTTCAACTTTAAATTGAGCAACGCAAGTTGTATCTTTGACATCTTTGTAACATCCAGGAAGGTTTAACTCGTGCGTACTTAAACCTGTGCCTGCGGCGGGAGAATACGGCTGAATGGAATAACCTTTGTACAACAATTTTTTATTATACAATTCCTTGAGCAAAAACCAAAGCGATTCGATGTAACGGTTGTCATAAGTGATATACGGATTCGACATATCGACCCAATAACCCATTTTTTCGGTGAGTTCTTCCCATTTGTTGGTAAATTTCATCACATCTTTTCGACATTCGTTGTTATAATCGGCGACAGAAATTGTTTTCCCGATATTTTCTTTCGTTATTCCGAGATTTTTTTCGACACCAAGTTCGACAGGCAGACCGTGTGTGTCCCAACCTGCTTTTCTCTCGACAAGAAAACCTTTTAACGTTTTATATCGACAGAAAATGTCTTTGAGAGTGCGCGCCATTACGTGATGAATTCCTGGCAAACCGTTAGCCGACGGTGGACCTTCATAAAAGACAAACGATGGAAAACCCTTACGTGTCTCGATACTTTGAGCGAAGGTGTTATTTTTTCTCCACTTTTCAATAATGTCTTTATTGGTTTGTGAGAGGTCTAATTGTTTATATTCGGCAAATTTTTTTTTCATTGAAAAACCTGAAAATTCGTTAATTTTTTGCGTTGCAAAGTTAACAAATTTTTTAGAAAAAGAAAAAAA
>DYQK01000066.1:17985-20092 GCA_020719385.1 Rikenella microfusus
GAAAAAAAGATGGAATTTATTGGGGAAAGCAAAAAAAATTAATGTTCTGAACGCAATTTAATTGCGTTTAATAGCATTTCTACGTCAGAAAAATCATTTCGTAGTTTTTTGATGTCAAGTTTTTCAATAAATAAATAAGCATTTTTCCCTTTTATATATTTTAATTTTTTTCCTTTTTTCTTATCCCAAAAATATTCGTTAAGAATTTTATCTAAAACTTCATCAGGGTTAACAATTGTTTCGCAATTTATTCCTTTCAAAGAGGGATTTTCAGATATTAATTCCTTATTAATTTTTTGAGATACATACACTTTCGTGATAACTTCTGGTTGCGAAAGAATCCAAGATTCCATTGCTTGCACCATAAAGAAAACTCTATCAAGAATTCCTTTTACCAAATTATTGCTTTTTATTTTCTCTCTTGCATAATTAATTTCATCTGTATTGAAAAATTGTTTTTTACCGCTACTAACACTAATAGACAACTTGTCAGATTTATCTGATTTGTAAATATAATCCAAATCAATTAAGCCCAATGAAGAGGAATCTAATTTAACTTTTTTAGCGGCACATGTATATCCAAGACCTGAAATAGTCTTTACTTGTACTTTTTCATCGTCAAAAGCAGAATTTAGCAGTTTATTAAAACTTTTCGCAAAAGAAGAATAATCTGGATCAGATATTGTTAAGGCTTCTTTCGTTTCCTGATAATCGCTACTTTGTCCTTCAACATAAATTTTAATTGTTACCATCTTTTACCTCCGATTAATCCGTTTAACCATATTCGTCCCGTAGAAAATTCATTTCCCCATTCTAAATCGTCTTCAGACTTAGTGGAAACAATAGTTTTATTCTGTTCATTTTTTTCAAAAATTAATAAATCCTCTAAATCAAAAGAATTTAATAACAACGGCGAATGAGTTGCAACTATCATTTGAGTTCCATTTTGAGCGGCATATTTTATGCCCTCAGCAACCGTATTAATCATATCGGGATGTAAACCAATTTCGGGTTCATCTAAACAAACAATTTTTCCACGATTAGGATTATAGAGAATCGAAAGTAAAATTAAAAATCGTAAAGTTCCATCGGAAATATGCTTAACAGTTATTGCGTGAGATAAAAATTTCTCTTTTAATGTAAGTAAAGTTTCACTGCCTGTTGGCTGTGTGAACACTAAATCACGAAAATGAGGATTTACATCTTTTAACGCGGAAAGAATTTTATCATAAGATTCCGTATAATTTCCACTCAACAGATTTAACAAATGAGTAAGATTTTCTCCACTTGGCAATAACTGAGATTCAGTGTAATACGGTGACAACCCTCTTATTTTACTGTTCCAAGTTGTGTCGAAATAATTGTAGACAAAAATCCTTTTTATGGCTTTTTGCAAAGTAAACAGTGGAAAATATTGTTGGGGTTCAAAAAGTTGCTTTAAAACCAATTCATCCTCTTGAAATGTTGCAGGTTTTAATTTTATTTGTCTATTTTCTCTTGCAGAAAGTACCCCTTTCCCATTTTTTACTTTCAAATATGTAAAAGGCTTATCCGGTGATTCAGGATTTACAGAGTAGAGATATTCCGCCAAGGAATAATAATTTCCCAATTTAGAAATTTTAATCTCATAAATTGGATTTTGCGAAAATTTGTTGCCGTTCAGAACTACTTTTTCTATAATTTCCTTGTCAAATTCATAAGTTATGGAAATTGTTTCTGCATTAAGAGATGTATTGCAATTTGCTAATGCAGAAAATCCTCCCCATTTTTTATTAACGAGATTTGCCATTCCACCACCTGCAATTCCCTCGCAAAGCAATTCAATAGACTTTATGAAATTTGATTTTCCACTTCCATTAATACCAATTAAAATATTGGTTTCTGAATTAAGAGTAATTTTTTGGGATTCTCCAAAACTGAAAAAATGCTCAATTATGATACTTTTAATCATTCCTGCTACTTTTTAATTTTTTAAACACGCCGCAAAAATACAAAATCTTTTCTAAACCACCAAATATTTTTCACAGAAAAGTAAAAAAATCTTTTCTATCGCGTTAATTATCAAGGAGATAATGTTTAGAAAAATTTTGTGCCGCAAAGTTAACAA
>DYQK01000282.1 GCA_020719385.1 Rikenella microfusus
ACATTATCTCTACGTTGCGGACTAATTTGTCGTGCAAAGTTTTTTCGTTTTTATTGTCTAAATTCACAACGGGAAACGGTAATTTTTCTAATTGCCCGACATTTATCGCTAAATATCCACCTGCCAAATGTTTTGCCTCAAATTCTCGTCTGAAAAAATAAGTGATAAAACGGGAATTTAAAATTCCTAACATGAAAAAAGGATGATATAAAAGTTCAGTCAAACAATAAACACCGACACCTAATGCTAAACCTTTGTCATCATAACTTGCTTCGATAACTTTTGTCATTCCACCAATGACAATTTTTTTCGAATTAAACAATTTCCATTTTCCTTTTGTTATAATTTTTTCGTTGTAAACCAATTTGGGCATAACGTAATGCGTTTTTATGTATCTCACATTACCCAATTTTATTGCATATCTGTCAATTGACCCTGTAACAATAAAATCTAAACCTTCGTTTATGTTGTCAAATAAACAATCTTTGGTTTTTGTGGCAAGAAAACCTGTTGTGCCTGCCTGTATTTTACAAACATCTTTCAAATAAACTGAAAATTGTTTAGTAAAATTGGGATTTTGATTCAACGAAATATTTAATTCCTTCGCATTAAGTAATTCTTTTTGCGAAATAAACAAACGTTGTTCATTTTGCAATAAATCACTTTTATCACTGCATTTTAGAATTTTAACAATATTATCCAAATCAATTTTTTTCTGAATTTGAATAATATACGGATAAACACTTACGTTTAAAAAAATTTTCAAATTTGAAACGTCAACAATTTCGAGTAAAGTGTTTTGTTGCAAAATTATTTTTCGAATTTGTTCACCATAATCAAGTGTTGCAAATTTATTTGGAACAATAAAACTTAAAAACCCATTCTGTTTAAGTAAATTTAACGATTTTTCAATGAAAACGACATATAAATCGTAACATTTAGACGCAGAAGAGTAATTTTTCGACAAATAATTTTTTGTGTTTTCTATTGCAGCTCCCGTCAATGTGCGAATATTCACATAAGGAGGGTTCGCAATAACCATATCGAAACCGCCTTGCTTAAATATTTCGGGAAAAGCGGTTTGAAA
>DYQK01000178.1 GCA_020719385.1 Rikenella microfusus
AAATTTGCTCTCGCAAAATCGTTAAAAATTTTCATTACTGATTAAATTAATCGAAAAATTTTTTATTATGGAAGAGTTAAATTTAACCAATGTTCAGTCTTACCTGACTTTTAAATTAGGCGATGAGGCTTTCGCAGCCCATGTTAGTCGGGTGATAAATATTTTGGAAATGGTGCGAATCACCGCCGTTCCGCGTTCTCCCGAATATATGAAAGGCGTAATTAATTTGCGGGGAAATGTTTTGCCCGTCATTGATACAAGAATCAAATTTGGACTTTCTGCTACGGAATTCACCAAAAACACTTGTATTATTGTTATGAACATCAATATTGAGGAGGAAAAAATTGATATGGGCATTCTTGTCGATTCGGTAACTGAAGTTGTTGAAATCGAAGACAGCCAAATTCTGCCGCCGCCGAGTATTGGAGCGAAGTATAAATCGAAATTTATCGATGGAATAATCAAAAACGATGAACAATTTATTATGCTTCTCGATATGGACAAGGTTTTCTCCACCGATGAAATTTTGAGTTTAAAAGAAAATTCTGAAAACTTAGAATAATTTTTTTATGAAAACATTAGACCTGTCGCTTCGTTACTCCTATGCGGATTATCTCACTTGGGTTGACAATATTCGCCGCGAGTTAATCAACGGTTTTGCTTTCAAAATGGCGGCACCGTCTTCGACTCATCAAACTATTTCGAGTAATTTGTCGGGAACTTTTTGGAATTTTTTGCGAAAAAAACCTTGTAAAGTGTTTGTTGCACCTTTCGATGTGCGTTTGTATGAAAACGGAGAAAAAGAAAACAAGAAAGTTCACACCGTTGTTCAGCCCGATATTTGTGTGATTTGTGATACTTCAAAAATCGACAAACGCGGCTGTCTCGGAAGTCCTGACTTAATAATCGAAATTCTTGCGACCAAAAACTCGAAAAGAGATTTAAAAGATAAATTCGAAGTATATCAAAAATTTGGTGTTCGAGAATATTGGATAGCTCGACCTAATGAAAAATCGGTGGAAGTTTTTTTGTTAAACGAAAAAGGAAAATACGAATTTCTGAGTTTTTTCACAAAAAACGATTCTCTTCCTGTCAACATTTTTAATGGCGAATTAGAAATTAACCTTAACGAAATTTTTGAGTAAAATGATGAACTTTAAAGATTTAAAAATTGGGAAAAAACTCATTTTGGGTTTTGGTATTCTCATCGGAATTACATTTGTACTCGGTATCTTGGCGATTCTTAGTATGTATTCGGTGAAAGATAAATCGCAAGATTTAGCCGAAAGTTATGTTCCTGAAATGTTAGTCGCAAATAATGTTGAGCGAAGTGCGTCTATTTTGCGTTTCGAAATGCGAACTTACAGTTTAAATGAAAAAGAACAACATTATCTCGCTGCAATAACGCATCTTTCAGACCTGCGAAGGTATATCTCGGAGGCACAAAATCTCGCAAATAAATATGAAAATCTAACCGTTTTGAGAGATAAAGTGCGAATTCTTTCAAATGCAGTTGATAAATATGCTGGATATATCTCGCAAACGAAAGAACTTACTGGTAAATTAAAGCAAAATCGAAAAACATTGGACGAGAAAGCAAAAAATTATATGAATTTGTGTTATGCGTATTTGTCTACACAAAATAATATTTTGCTCTCTGGTCGAGGAAATGCAAATATCGCAAAGCGAAATATTTTGGTGAATAATCTCATTGATTTAGGAAATCAAATTTTCATCAACACTTGGAAAGCACAAAACGAGAGAAATCCGCAATTAATCCAAGAGGCGTTAAAACTTTTCGAAAAAATCGAAAATTCCGTTTTTCCCGAAATGATTACTCTCACGCAAGATGATGCAAGTTTGCGGCAAATTGCCGACTGCAAAACTGAAGCAGCAGATTATAAAAAAGCAATGACCGAATTGCTCAAAAATTTTAATCAGTTACAGACAATTAATGATTTGCGTCTCGTTGCTGGAAATGAAGTTTTAAAAGAATCGGCTGCCGTGGCAAATACAGCAATGAATAATACTTCAGAAATTGCCAATTCCTCAAACTCGACTCTCGGAAATGCGATGGGAATTTTAATTTTTGGGTTAATTGTTGCCCTGTTGCTTGGTTTTTGGTTTTCGACAATGATTACTCGTTCCATCAACGAGCCAATTTTGAAAGGAATAAATTTTGCGAAAAAAATTGCCGAAGGCGACCTGACAACGAATGTTGATGTCTATCAAAAAGACGAAATCGGCGAATTAGCAGAAGCGTTGCGAAATATGGTTCAAAAATTGAAAACCGTTATTGGTACGGTGCGGATGAATTCTGAAAATTTTTATACCGCCTCGCAGGAAATGGCAAGTAATTCGCAACAAATGTCTCAAGGTGCTTCTGAACAAGCAAGTTCAACGGAGGAAGTGTCGTCTTCGATGCAGGAAATGTCGGCAAATATTCAGCAAAACACAGATAACGCAAAACAAACTGAACATATTGCGAAAAAAGCGGCACAAGATATTATTGAAAGCAGCAAAAATGTGAATTTTACTGCCGAATCAATGAAAACTATTGCAGAAAAAATTTCAATCGTCAATGAAATTGCTTTTCAAACAAATATCTTAGCACTCAATGCGGCTGTCGAAGCCGCTCGCGCAGGAGAGAATGGCAAAGGTTTTGCCGTTGTTGCCTCTGAGGTGCGAAAATTAGCAGAGAAAAGTCAGAAAGCAGCCATCGAAATTGACCAACTCTCGCGGACTAATGTTGAAATTGCAGAGAAATCAAGCAAAATGCTAGATTCTATTGTTCCGAATATTTTAAAAACCGCACAGTTGGTTCAGGAAATTGCCTCAGCAAGCATTGAACAAGCCGCAGGAACGGAACAAATTTCTAACGCAATTCAGCAGTTGAACACCGTCACGCAACGCAACGCTTCTACATCCGAAGAAATGGCAACAAACTCGGAGGAATTGGCAGGACAAGCCGAACAACTCCGCGAGATAACAACTTTTTTCAAAACGGGACAAGAAATTTCTCATCATTTGAAAAATACTTCAGCAAAAAAACATTATTTTCGCAACACTTCAAAAGGTGTTCACTTAAATATGGATAACGAAAATTCACAAAATAACAACGATTTTGAAACTTTTTAAAAAAACAACATTATGAACTTTCGAAATTTAAAAATCGGAAACCGTTTAACAATCGCCTTCTCGGTGATTATTCTTTTCAATATTGGAATAGGTTTGTTTGGAATTTGGCAAATTGACAACGTTGCCGACCAAACTGAAAAGTTTTATAATCATCCCTTTCAAGTAAATGCAGCCGTTTTGCGTTGCGAAGGAAATATTCTCAAAATGCAACAATCAATGAAAGACATTGTTTTTATTGAGGAAATTTCTAATATTGACGCAAAAATTAGAGAAATTGACGATTTAGAAAAACTCGTTCTCGAAGATTTTGTTATTTTACGAGATAGATTTTTGGGCGATAAAACTTTCGTTTCGCGTGCAGAAACTTTATTTCTCGAATGGCGTTCCATCAGACTGACCACCATCGATCTCATTCGCAATGACGACAGAGAGGGTGCCGCAGAAAATATTAAAAATACTGCAACGCCGCAACTTGAGAAAATTTACTCAAATTTGAAAGAAGTCAAAGTTTATTCAGCCAATAGAGCAAAATTACTTTTCAAAAATGCACAGGAAATCAGTTCTTCTGCTGCTTGGATGATGCTTATCTTGTCGTTAATTTTGGCAATTATTGGGTTTATTTTTTCATATAATATCAAAAATTCGATTGTTACTCCGATGAAAAAAGTTGTCGATGTGGTCAATAAAATTTCTGACGGCGATTTAAAGGTAAAAATTGATGTTGACTCGCAAGATGAAGCCGGACTTTTGTCTGCTTCGATGCAAAAAATGATAGAAAATTTGGTTACAATGATTTCTCGAATCAATGAAACTGCCGATATGTTGTGGCAATCTTCTCAGGAAATGGCAAGTAACTCGCAGCAAGTCTCTCAGTCTGCCAACGAGCAAGCAAGTTCAACGGAGGAGGTTTCGTCTTCGATGGAGGAAATGACTGCAAATATTCAGCAAAATTCAGATAACGCACTTCAAACGGAGAAAATTGCGTTAAAAGCGGCTCAAGATATTTCAGATGGAAGCAAACAAGTCGCAACAACAATTCAGTCAATGAAAATTATTGCGGACAAAATTTCGATAATTAGCGAAATTGCTTTTCAAACAAATATCTTAGCCCTCAATGCGGCTGTCGAAGCGGCTCGTGCGGGTGAACACGGCAAGGGTTTTGCTGTTGTTGCGTCAGAGGTGCGAAAATTAGCAGAAAGAAGTCAAAAAGCGGCGGCAGAGATAAATCAAGTTTCGCGAAATAGCGTCAATGTGGCAGAAAAATCGGGCAAACTTTTGGACGAGATTGTTCCCGATATTCAAAGTACGGCAAGATTGGTTCAGGAAATTGCCTCTGCGAGTGCGGAACAAAATTCAGGAATTTCGCAAATAAACAACGCAATTCAACAATTAAACGAGGCAACGCAACGAAACGCAGCTGCTTCAGAGGAAATGACAACAAGCGCTGAGGAACTTGCGAATCTTGCGGAACAACTCAAAGAAGCAGTAGCGTTTTTTAAAGTTGAGCAAGAAAATAAACATTTGTCGGTTCAAAAAACTCAAAAAACTCACTCAAATTTTCGAAAAACACCGAAAAACAAAGGTTTTCACTTAGATTTGGGGAAAAAAGAAATTTCAGATGGAGATTTTGAGCGATTTTAACAAAAATTTCGTTCAAAAAATATTTGTCAGATTCCGAAAATCTGGCAAATTTCTTTTTGTACAAAAAAAATTTGATTTTTTGAGAAAAATATATTAATTTTGCAAAAGTTATCCGCCAAAGATGTTACGTGCTTACAAA
>DYQK01000283.1 GCA_020719385.1 Rikenella microfusus
TTCTTTCTAGGAATGGAATGTTCCGAAGTGACGCTTGGGGAGATAGCCGCTGTGGGTGACCGTTTCGCAAGAAACCTAAAAAGCACACTATCGAAGAACCAAGAAAAGTTCTTGGCACAATGCTAAGAAGCCCCTACGTCAACAGCAAAGGGGGGTAATTCACTCATAGGAGATAACAAATCTTAATTTATGTTAAAACAAAAGCAGAATTGAAAAACGTTGCCATCGCTAAAAGAGATGGCAACGCTATATCTTAATTTATGTTAAAAAATATTATATTTCGAATTGAGAATTTCTAATTCTTTGCCTGTCTTTGTCAAAATGAGAAAACCATAATTTTCTGCCAATTCTTGCGAATTTTTGTCGAACAAAAACGCCGCAACAGCCCCAACAATTTGATAATCTTTTCTGTCGGGAAATAATTTGCGAAAATTCGGTATTTTTTTCGAGTAAAACTTTTCAACATCCTCGACTCGCAATTTATGTTTAACTTCGACTACCACAATAATATCGGAATTCGTTAAAATCATATCATATTCCTCGCGAATGTCTAAGGCTTTGCTGTATTTGTTGACGTTTGTCTCCATTTCTTGCAGGTCTACGTGCAACAGTTTCATATTTCGCTGTATTGCTTTTTGAAAATATCTCTCGGCTAATTCGCCCTGTGTTCTGCCGAAACTGCCGAGTTCTTGTCGAAGTTCGCGCATTTCCTTGTCGGCTTTTTCGCGGCTTTTTTTCAAATCCGCTTCAAAGTCGGCGTGGCGTTTCTCTGCCTCGGCATGGCGTTTTTCCGCTGCTTCGTTGCTTTTCTTCAAAGCGGCGTCGAATTCGGCACTGCTGGCAGCAATTAAGTCCAAAACGTCTTGCTTGGTTAATTTCTTCTTTTTCATTTTTGAAAAAATTTTAAATTAATTTGCGGCAAAGATAAAACTTTTTTGCGAATGAACAAATATTTTTTTCTGAAATAAATTAAATTTTTTTGCGAAAGCGTTGCCATCACTCAAAGCGATGGCAACGCTTAATATCTTAACAAACCTTAATTTATGTTAAATTATGTTAAAATAGCAAAAGGCAAAAAAATC
>DYQK01000179.1 GCA_020719385.1 Rikenella microfusus
GAGTATTTTCGTATTGTTTTTCGAGATTATGCCCTTTCTGGTGGTTGGGTGTGTGTGCAAAATTGGAAATACTCGCCCAAGTTCTAACTTTACAGAGCGGTCTTTTTTCTAAGAAAACTGGTAAAAATGTGAGTAAAAATTGAGAAAATGTGTTTTCGACACATTTATCTCGTGTTGCGGCACTACTTTAACTGCACTTTTAAAGTATAAAAAAAGCATCTTGCTTTACAAATTTGATGCCACTTGTTCAGTCTTTTCTTGGAACATTATTTTTTTCTCAAAAACTATTGTTTTTATAGATATGTATTTTTGAAGAAAAAGATAAAATGAAATTTTCTGTAAACGATGCTTCTATAAAGCAAATTATTGTTGTTAAATAACGACAGTTAAAATTATCTTCCCAAATATCAACAAAAATGAAAAATATTTTTGATATTCAAGAATTTCAACAATTTCACAGTTTAGAATTTATCGCAGCGAATGTTGTCGAGGGTTTTATCACGGGACTTCATAAAAGTCCGTTTCACGGATTTTCTGTTGAATTTTCTGAACACAGACTCTATAATCAAGGCGAATCGACCAAACATATCGACTGGCGTTTGTTTGCCCGCACCGACAAGTTGTTTGTTAAACGTTTTGAAGAAGAAACGAATTTGCGAACACACTTAATTCTTGATGTTTCCTCTTCGATGCGTTTCCCGTTCAAAGAGAAAAATTCGCAGAATAAACTTGCTTTCTCAATTTTTTGCAGTGCTGCGTTGATTTATCTCTTGAGAAAACAGCGCGACGCAGTTGGTTTAACGTTTATCTCGGACAAAATTGATTTGCACACAGAATCGAAAATGTCTGCTTTGCACTCTAAGATGTTGTACAACGAGTTGGAGAAACTTTTTTCGTTCAATGAGCAGGAATCTTTACAAAAACAGACGAATCTTGCTTTTCAACTTCACTTAATTGCCGAGAATATTCATAAACGTTCTCTTGTGATTTTATTCAGCGATATGCGGGATTTCAACGATTCCGAATCTTTGTTTTCTGCCCTTCAGCACCTTCGTTATAACAAGCACGAGGTCATTTTGTTTTATGTTACTGACAAAAAACGCGAGATAGATTTTCATTTTGAAAACAGACCGTATAAATTTATTGATATGGAAACAGGGGCAACTTTGCGTTTTAATCCTAACGAAATGCGAGAAGTTTATGTTGAAAAAATGAAAAATTTTTATGATACGTTGAAATCAAAATGCGGTCAATATCGAATAGATTTTGTCGAAGCAGACGCAAGTGCCGATTTCAAAGATGTTTTGATTCCTTACTTATTGAAGCGAAATAAACTTTTTTAGGTGAAAAACTTTGCTTTCTCACCTAAAAAGTTTCATTTTTGAAAAATGTTATCGCAAAATTATTTTATTTCTCGAATGACTTTGCCGTTACTCAAAATTGCCGCACTATTTGAGGTTTTCAAATTAATAGTTATTGACTCAATTAACGGTTCGTTCACTAAGGTGTCTGCTTTCCACTCAATGAGAAAATTTGCCCCTGTGCCGCTTTTGTCATCGTAAGGAATATAAAAATCCTTCGTTGCCAAAGGAGCAAGCACAACGGGCTTGTTGTTGAGAAAATCTTGCACTAATTTGCCGTCATTATTGAAATATAAAACCTGTGTTACAGAAATTTTATGCGTTAAATCGGTGTTGTGAATTGCGACAAAAGCACTCATATCAAACGTATATCTCGTTGTATCAATGAGATACGGAATGTTTGAGTAAACAGGCAAGTAAAGCAATTGCCCCTTTACATTTTTAGCATTATCCGATTTTAACGACAAAATATTCGGATTAAAATCGGTGCATTTCAATTTATTTTGGTGAAAATCGTTACTTTTCTTTCCACAAGAAAAAGAAAAAAATAATATAATTGCAGAAAAAGTATACACAAATTTTTTCATATTCTCAATTTTTTTTGCAAAGATAAGAAAAATTTCGAATAGTTTTGCGAAAAAATTGTATTTTTGCGAAAATATTTTCGCAATTTTTTTTATGAAAAAACTTTTTATTTTCAACATTTTTCTGATATTTTTGTTCACAAAATTGTCTGCCCAAAATCATACGGTTTTACCTTTTTCAACGCAAACGCTTACGGGTGTGCGAAGTGTTTCGCTATCAGACGCAACAACGGCAAATTCCTTAGATGTAAATGCGTTGCACGTCAATCCTGCCATTTTAACGTATCTCAATGATTTTCAACTCAATGCAGAATTAAATTTGCAAATAAAATGGGGCGTTTTGAGTGCAGAAAATTTGCCAAATCTTGATAAAGATAAAAGTGATATTTCTTATCAAACGGTTCTGAGCAAAAACGCAATAAACAATCTTTCGATGTGTATTCCGTTGAAAATCAACGATGTAAAGTTTGTTCCTGCAATTTCTTATCGATGTTTGTATAACGGCGATTTTGAACGAAAATTTTCTTTGGTGGACAAAGAAATCGGCAATTTCGAAATTGATACTTTCTCGCAGCGCGGCGGAATTTCGTCTTTTGTTTTTGGAGCAGGAATCTCAAGTCTTGAGCGTTTTTCGTTTGGTTTTGCGTTTCATTTGCTGCGCGGAAATCTCAAAACGTATCAAAATACCTCGTTAACTTTTTCTGATTATATTTTTTCACAAATCGACAGCAGCGAGGCGGAATATTCGGGGCAATATTTTTCGTTTGGTTTTTATTTGCCCTTCCAATATTTGTCTCTCGGAATGCAGGTTTCTGCTCCGTATGAACTTTCCATCAACGAAACTTTTAACTCGAAAAACATTGAATATCAAAGACTTGTCCCTGCGTTGTATCGTTTTGGAGCTTGTCTTATTCCTGCTCGTGAGTTCAAATTTTCCATAGATTATCATTATTCTCCTTCTGCAAAAACTGAAGAAAATCACCGTCTTGCTCCGCCATATTTTGTTGAGAAAGAAAATTATTCCTCCATAAATCTCGGAATGGAATTAAATATTTTTTACTCGAAGCAAATTTATTCGTACCGAATTGGTTATGCAACGCAAAATTTACCTTTTCGAGATATTGATAATCAACTTTTTCTAAAACATTGGTTTTCGCTTGGTTTCGGAGTGGAAACGAAAAATTTGATTTGGAATTTGGGGATGCTTTTCGAAACTTCGGAGCAAACAATTTTTTCTACTCCCTCGTGGAAGGAAAAAATAACAGAATGGAATGGAAAAATTCTCTTTCAAACAGAATTTCTCATTCGCTTTTCTTTGCAAAAAGAAAAAAATATCGAAGAAGAAACACCTATATTAACCTATTAGTCCGAGAATCAGGAAAAATTATTGTCGGTGAAAAATTTTTTGCCTCCTCAAGAGTCATCATTGCGTAAGAAATAATAATTATCATATCGCCGACAACCGCTTTGCGACTTGCCGGACCGTTCATACAAATTTTCCCCGAACCACGTTCACCCTTAATTACGTAAGTATCAAGACGTTCACCGTTATTGATATTGACAATTTGCACCTTCTCGTTTTCAATAATCTGAGAAGCGTCCATCAAATCTTCGTCAATAGTGATACTTCCAACGTAATGCAAATTCGTCTCGGTAACAGAAACTTGGTGAATTTTCGATTTTACAACTTCGATATACATAAATTTGAAAATTATTTGCCGCAAAGTTATAATTTTTTTTTATTTTTCTCTCAAATTTTTAAATTTTTTGTTAATTTTGCTGCTGCAAAACAAAATTTTGGGATTGTTGTTTAAATGTAGGTACATCAATAATTATCATTCGTGACCCCGAAAAAAGGGAAACTCAATCAAAATATTTCACAAATTTTAACTTAATTTATCAGATTTTAACAAAAAATTGGGTTATAAATATAACAAATTATGGAAAATTCTTGTTTTTGTCTTTAATTTTTTACAAAAATTATCCATAATATTGGGTTAATAATTGCAAACCTATATTTAAACAACAATCACCAATTTGATTTTTTGCGACATCCAAAACTATTTTGTAATTAATTCCGATAGAATCGTGAATTAATTTGTCCTGCTTTTACAGTCTTTACACTTCACTTGTTATCCGCTTTGATGACCATTAAAATTCACATTCACTGCTGCCAAGATTTTTTTTTTGCAAAAATATATGTTTTTTTCGATTTTTTAAACTTTTTTCGAAAAAAATATCATTTTAAAACTCAAAACCAACTCTCACAATCGGATTCGTATAAGGTGATTTACTTGTTTCGTTGATATTCCACAAAAGCATTAAATTTATTGCCGCCCTTTCGCCGATTCTTTGTCGGTAACCGCCGCCAACAAGCACACTTGTCACCCAAATTCGCTTCATTTCGAGAGTATTTTGATAAATTTCCATATCATCAATGTTCAACGCCTCGACCTCGGAGTAGAGAAATAAATCTTTTATCAAAATAAAACGACCAAAAATACTTCCTCCGTAAACTGAGGTGTTAAAATTGTAACGCGAATCACTGTAATATTGATAAGTGCCTCCGATTCCTGCAGAAAATCTATCTGTAAAATGATAACCAACCGTTGGAGCAACGATAATTTGCGTTATTGTTCCGAATTGTAAACCCAAATTTCCACCAAAAAAAACCTTATCAAAAGAGAAACCTTGCGATTTTTTCTTCGAATTTTTAGTTTTTGACTTTTCAGGCAACGTTAAATCATCTTCTTCTTGTGCAGAAGAGAAAGAAATGTTCAGAAATAAAAGCATTAAAAACAGAAAACAAAATTTTCTTTTCATAAAAATAAGTTTAAAATTTTTCGCAAAGATAAAAAATTTTTGCGAAAACAAAAAAATCTGCCAATTTTCACTTTTGGCAGATTTTTTTTGAAAATTATTTCA
>DYQK01000284.1 GCA_020719385.1 Rikenella microfusus
TTATACCCACACGGCAAATATCTGTTTATCAGCAAATTGTATCGTTTCCTGTTGATACAATTTTTGCTTGTTGAAATCGAAAATTAATAAATAACCTTCTTTTAGCGAATATAAATCTAAGTATTCGCTCAATTGTGTTAATCCTTTTTGGTGGTATTTTTCACCATACCAACGTTTTAACTCAACTACATAACGTATATTGTTGAATGTTAACACTATATCCATTCTTCGCTCGTCGCCAACCACCGGTTCTTTAAAATCGTAACCTTTGCCGTTTAAAATTGGTTTCAAAAACGAAAGAAATATCAATCTGCCATCGCGTTCCAAAAAAGCAGTATCTTTCTGCGAGCAATTTTCTTTCATAAACTGCTGAAAACGCTGCAATATAAAAGTGAGATTCAATTTATTGCCATCGTAAAATCCTTCTTCAAAACCATTTTGAAAAGCAATTTCGCCCGAAATTAATTTTCCGATTAAAATATGCTCGTAAATTTTTTGCTCGAAAATGCGGTTGTGTATTTCACAAAATTCCTTGTCCTTATCAAAGATACCGTATATAACTCCTTGATTTATTGTAATATCAGTTGATATATTCTTGAACAATTTTCCATTGTAAACTACGTCAAAAACAAGTTGGTACAATTTTTCGTTATTGTCTAAATTTTTGGTCAAATCGTCAAACAAAGTTGTTGAGTATGTGCCTTTTACCAAGTAGCGAAAAGCACTTTCTACATCGCTGGTTGTCCACTTTGAATCCTTATTCTTTTGTATAATCTCTTCGTCAATTATCTTGCACATTTTGCTCACCAAATACGGGTAGCCCGATGTATAGAAATATATTTTTTCGGCTATTTCCGAAATATTCATTTCTATTTTTTTGTCGCTTGAGTAGTCAAGCAACATAGTGGCTATCTCATTGGCATTGAAGCTCATGTCAACAGTAAAATCGGCGGCAATATTCCAAGGACTGTTTAGTTTGCCGGAACCATCTGAGCCAATTTTCATCTTCAATGTTTTTACGTCGTGTACACCGGCAAGAATTACGGAATGGAAAGT
>DYQK01000067.1 GCA_020719385.1 Rikenella microfusus
TATAAAATTTTTCAATTTTTCTGACTCAATATTTATTTTTTCGAAAAACAATATTTTTTTTACAAAAAACAATATTATCCCGTTAAAACAAAAAACCATTTGCAATTTTTTGCAATGGTTTTCCCTAAATATTGTACCCGGAGCCGGAATTGAACCGGCACGGACATTTTATGTCCACTGGATTTTAAGTCCAGCGCGTCTACCTATTCCGCCATCTGGGCCCATTTTTATGAAAAAGAAAAAGAGAGCGGGAGACGAGACTCGGACTCGCGACCCCAACCTTGGCAAGGTTGTGCTCTACCAACTGAGCTACTCCCGCATAAAATTCATTAAAACTAAACAACTTTCGTTTTTCATTTTTGACGTTGCAAAGAAAATAATTTTTTTTGAAACTACCAAATTTTTTCGCAACTTTTTTTCATTTTTTTCAAAAAAAATCACTTCTCATTGATTTTCAAGTAGTTACAAAAACATAATTTTATTATTTTAGTACTTCTTTTCTTTTTTATAATTCGTTGAAAATCAAAGAATTAACATTTTATTTTTGAAAATCAAAAAAAATGTTTACTTTTACAACGTAAAAATTTTAATACAAAAAATATGAAATCTTCACCTAAAAAACCGAAAAATATCGAAAAAAACGAGATTTCTCGCAAAAATAATTCAGGTTTTTCGCAAAAAATTCTCAATCTTTTCGAGAAAAAAACACTTTTTTTCACTTTTCTCACAATTCTTTTTCTCGGAATTTTTACTTTTCGCAATTTTTTATTGCTCAAATATCTCTATTTTTTCAAAGACATCGGCAGCGACTCGGTCAATGTTGAGTATCCTGCGATGAAAATGCACGACAGATTTTTTAACGAAGGCATTTTCCCAAATTGGACTTTTTTCAGCGGAATGGGATTTCCAACATTCTCAAGTCTCACTAATGACTTCATTACCAATGCGTTATGGAATTTTATTAAAATTATTGGGAATTTTCAGATAAATTCTGTGTATCAATTTCCGTTTTTTGTGCTTTATTACATCTTGATAATTGGAATTTTGAGTTATTTTTATCTGCGAAGTCTCGAAATTTCTAAATTTACTGCCTCTGTTGGAACAATTTTATTTTCGTTTTTGGGTTTTACAATTGTTGCCTCGTCTTGGAATTTGCACTTTGATATTGTTCGCGGAATAATTTTGCTTTTTGCTTTTGAACAATTTTTCAAAAAAAATCGATGGTATTTTTTTCCAATTGCTGTTTTGTACATTAGTTCAAATTTGTATTATATTTATTTATTCGGTGCATTTCTGTTTATTTATGCGACTTTTCGATTTTTCGATGAGAAAGGTTTTCAATTAAAGCAATTTAGTACTTTTATTATTAAATTATCAGGACTTGCGATATTAGGTGTAATGATAAATTTGGTTTTTGCCCTTCCCGTGTGGATGATGATTTTTAACAGCCCGCGAGTGTCGGGTAACTCTGCACTTTTCAACCAAATGGCAAAGGAAACTGAAGTTTCGCACTTTTTGGAATATGTTACCGCCGTTTTGCGAACATTTTCCACCGATTTAATGGGAAACGGTAATAATTTTAAGGGTTGGCAAAATTATTTCGAAGCCCCAACGTTTTATTGCGGTTTAATCACTCTTTTGTTGATTCCACAAATTTTTGGTTTTCTGAATAAAAAACAAAAAATTATTTACGGTTTATTTCTTGGTTTTTGGTTTTTGATTCTTGCAATTCCTTATTTGCGTAGGGCGTTTCTGTTGTTTGTCGGCGATTATTATCGCGTTGGAATAAATTTATTTGTTCCTGTTGTGATGTTATTTTTCGGATTAAATGCTTTGCAGAGAATCGAAAAGTCGTATCAAATTCAAAAAATTACGTTAATTTTTACGTTGGTTGGTTTGCTTTTTCTGTTATTTTTTCCTTATTTTTCGAAAGCAGAAAATGTTGTAGATTCTTCGTTGCAAATTTTTGTCGCAATGTTTCTGTTGATTTATGCGGGTTTACTTTTTGGTTTGAGTGTTTCGCAAAATAAAATTTTGTTTAAAAGTTTAATTTTTCTGATGGTTTTGTTTGAGATAACATTTTTTACTTCGCAAACGGTTAATAAACGTTTAACTTATTCGGTTTTAGAATATCAGGCTTTTGAGTTTGGTTACAAAGATGCGACTATTTTGGCACTTGATTACCTGAAAACAAAAGAAAAAGATTTTTATCGTTTGGAAAAAGATTTCGCTTCCAGTTCTGCGATGCCCGGCAGTTTGAACGATGCACAAGCACAAGGATATTTCGGGACGGCAAGTTATTCGTCTTTTAATCAAATTTTTTACATTTATTTTTTGGAAGAAATGGAGATTATTCGTCGCGGTTTTGAGAATGAAAGTCGTTGGTCTGCGGGGCTTCGTGGTTATCCGCTGCTGCAAAGTATTGCGAGTGTGAAATATCACTTGACAAAAGAGGAGAAATCTTATTTGTTAAATACGGGTTTTTCGAGTGTTGGTCGTTTCGAATATGTTGTGTTGTTGAGAAATAATTATTTTTTGCCGCTTGGTTTTACGTATGAGAAGTCGATTTCGTTGAGTGAGTTTCGCAAATTGTCGAAGTTTCAAAAGTCAATAATGTTGTTTCAAGGTTTTGTTCTTGATGAGAAAAATGCGGAATTTAACGTTTTAACAAAGACTTTTCCTTCTTTGAGTGTTCAGGATTCGGTGGGAAATTTTTCTTTTGAGAAATATTCGCAATTTATAAAAGAACGCAAAAGCGATACTTTGTCGATAACTTATTTTTCGCAGGATAAAATTGTCGGAAATGTGAATTTGAAAATTCCTAAGATGATGTTTTTTTCGATTCCGTATGACAAAGGTTGGAAGGCAATTGTTGACGGGCAAGAGCAAATTTTAACAAATATTAACATTGGTTTTATGGGTTTAAAACTTGATTCGGGCAAGCACGAGATAGAATTGCGTTATAGAAATCCATATTTTGCCTATTCTTTGTCAATTTCGCTTTTGGGTCTGTTTATTTTTCTTGGTTTAGTCGTTTTTCATTTGAAGTTTCGCAGAGAAATTTTAAAAAGTCCCAAGGTTTCTGAAAAATAATAAAGTGAATCTGTCAGATTTTTCGAAATCTGACAGATTTTTTCGAAATAAAAATTTTTCTTAAAACTTTTCGTATTCCTCGTCTAACCAATTATCCTGTTTTGACTTGCGAAGTTCAGTTTTTTTGTTTATTGAAAAACTTGTTTTCACTTCTTTGGGTTTCGAAATTTGCTGCGAATGAATGTTTGTCTCTTCTTTGATTTTGAAAAAACCAATTGTGTCCAACAATCTATCTGCTTGGGCAGACAATTCCTCCGCACTCGTAGACATTTCCTCCGAAGCAGCAGAATTTTGTTGCGTAATTTTGTTCAACTGTTGAACGGCATTATTGATTTGTGAGGCACCTGAATTTTGTTCTAAACTTGAAGCAGCAATTTCCTGAACCAATCTTGCTGTATTTTGAATATCTGGGACAACATCGGCAAGCAATTTTCGCGAATCTTCTGCCACTTTCACACTATTTTTCGAAAGTTCATTGATTTCAGTCGAAGCAATTTGTGTTCGCTCGGCTAACTTTCGAACTTCCGTTGCCACAACGGCGAAACCTTTGCCGTGTTCGCCCGCGCGAGCCGCCTCAATAGCCGCATTGATGGCAAGTAAATCTGTTTTTCTCGCAATTTCTGAAATAATCGAAATTTTGTGGGCAATTTCTTTCATTGACTGCAACGTATTTTCCATCGCTTTATTACTTCCATCAATATCGCCTGCCGATTTTAACGCAATTTTCTCTGTTTGCTGAGCATTTTCTGTGTTTTGTTCAATACTCGTAACCATTTCCTCCATCGATGACGAAACTTCCTCTGACGAAGAAGCCTGCTCGGCTGCTCCTTGCAACATACTTTGCGAAATCATATTCATTTGTTTGCTCGCATCAGAAAGCGACAACGCAACATTTCTCACCTCCGAAACCATCAACGCAGTCGATTTTATCATTTCAGAAAACGATTCTAATAACTCGTCATTTTCGGAACGCTTTGATAATTCAACAGTTAAGTCTCCTTTGGCAATTTGTTTCGATTTCTCAATAATTAATTTATTCGTTGCAACCACAGAATTGACCGATTCTTTTAAACGTTTAAAATCGCCGCGGTAGGGTGCGTCAATAATTTTAGAGACATCACCTTTTGCCATCAACTCTAAAACGTCCAAAACATCTTCGACAGGTGTTAAAATCAATAATGCAGAGAGGTTTAATCCTTGAATAACGGTTTGAAAAGCACCTTTGTATTGCGATTCGTCAAAATGAATTTTGTCCAACTCGCCTGCTTGAGAGAAATTAATAAATTCGCTGATTCGCGAAACCAAATCATTCAAAACGTCAATGCACAAATTGAAATTATTTTTTATCTTTACAAAATCGCCTTTGTAATTTTCCGTTATTTTCGGAGGAATTATTCCGTCAGAAATTTTGTCAATGTAATTTGCAGCAAGATTTAACGGAGCAATAATTGTGTCAAGAATGTTATTGATTTGCGAGAGTAAAGTTTTATAATTTCCTTTAACTTTTGTATTATCACAACGATACGAAAGATTCCCTTCGGTTGCGTTGTGAGCAAGATTTTGCAACTGTTGAGTCATCTCGTTTATTGCTTCTATCATTGTCTGCAAACTGTTCATCAATAAACGAAAATCGCCTTTGTAATTTTCGACAGAAATTTTATCAACATTTTGCCCTTCGCTAACCTTCGCTGCCCATTGCGTAGCAAACTGAATCGGCTGAATTACCGCATCAAGAGTGTTGTTGATGCCCTGCAAAATATCTCTGTAACCGCCCTGCAACAACGAAGCATTGCAACGGGCAGAAAGATTGCCTGCAATTGTCTCATCGGTGAGATGCAACAATTCACTCAATAAAATTTCAAAAGATTGACGAATGGTATCCAAATTGTTCATAAAAATTTGCATATCACCGTTATATTTTTGTGAATCAATAACTTCAACTTTTTCACCCTCAGACATTCGTTTAATCCACGAAGCAGCATAATTTAACGGAGTAATAATGTTGGCGAGTGCTTGATTTAAACTTTTTATGATAATCGAAAAGCTGCCTTTGTGCTTTGTTACGTCTGCACGAACATCAAATTTCCCTTGCGAGGCGGCACTTGCCAACATTGTCGCATCTTTCAATAAATTCGTTAAATTGATACGAATGTTATTGATAGCATCGGACAAAATGGCTTGTTTTCCGGGCAAAGCAGGAATAGTTTGCTGAATATTTCCTGCTGAATATTCGTTGATAATTTCACTTGCTTTTTTCACAGGAATAATAAACGCATCAAAAGCTTCGTTTACTCCTTTTAATAAACCCAAATATGCTCCTTCGAGGTTTGTTAACTCGCAGCGGGCATCAATATCGCCTTCTTTTTGCAAAATAATGACTTGATTCAGGTTAAACTGCATTCTTTTCAAGGTGTCAATGCAAAGATTCAAACTATTTTTCATTAAATCAAAGTCGCCGTTGAAGTTTTTAACTATCGGAATCGGAATTTCGCCTTTTGCAATTTTTTGTATATACTCGACTCCGAGATTAAACGGAACAAGAATCGAGTCAATAGCCTGATTTATGCCGTGTAAAATATTTTGAAAAATTCCTTTTAACTTTTGCTCGTTGCAGCGAGTGGTTAGGTCGCCTTGCGTTGTTGAGTCCGAGAGGAATGCCATCTCATCGACTAACGTTAAAATTGAGATTCTCACTTTTTCGATACTTTCAATGAAGGATTTAAAATCACCCTCGTACTTGTCGGCATCAAGTTTTGCAGAAATTACTCCCTCAGAGAGTGCTTCCATCCAATCTTTCATAATTAACATCGGCGAGATTAAACTTTGAAACGCTTTATCAATTCCTTTCATAACAATTCCAAAATCTCCTTTGTGCTGCGAGATGTTAATTTTGTATTTTAAATCGCCTTTTGCTGCTGCTTGCGAAAATTTTTGCGTATCAATGATTAAAAGTTGCAGTGAATCAACGGTTTTTTTCAAATTCTCGTTAATCATTTTGTAATTTTCGAAACTTTGCTGAGTAATTTCATCTGGCGGAGTAATATTTGTGTCGAGACGAAAATTCCCTTCAGAGATTAACTGCAAATTGTTTGCGATTCTTTCAACTTCGATTTTGTGATATTCGGCTAAAACTCTATCTTTTGTAACATCTTGAATGACAGAGATATAACCGATATGCTCTTGATGTGCGTTTTTCACTTCCGAAAAGTTTACTGAAAAATGTTTATTTACTTTTTCGTCGAAAAAATAGGATTCCGGTTTTCCGCGTTTCAGTTGTTCAATACCGCAATGTTCGTTGTTACAAATTTGACTTCCCCACGCACTACATTGTTTATTTCTCCAATTTATTCGTTTTTTTCCTGTTAAATTTTCAGCGGATTTATTGAGAAACAACCAATTTTTCTCTAAATCAGTAACATAAACCGAATTGGGCATTGCATCAAGAATCTGTTCGTACCAAAAAACTTTATTGACGACAACATCAATCGTTTGGTTAAAACTAAGAATTACGTTTTTAAAATCAGGGTCAATGACATCAATATTACCCCGCACATCGAAATTATCTTGTTTTAAATTTTCGGTCAACCGTTTAATTTCATTCGTGAGGTTTTTGATAATTTTGTGAATGTAAATAATGACAAAATACATAATCACCATGAACATCAACATTCCAAAAATAGAGGTATAAATTGTTGCGTAAAAAATTCCGTTAGATTTTTCGGCAATTTTTTTTGTTGGAACAACAATTCCCATCGACCAATAAACTCTTTTCCCAATATTTATCGGGACAAAAATAAATTTACTGAAATTTTGTTTGTAATTTTCTCTTTCAAAAATGAAATTTTTGCCATTTTTAATATTCGCAATTATCTCTTTTTGGTCTTCATTGTCTGTGAGAAAAGGTTTTCCCACCGTTTTGAAGTCAGGATGAGCAACTTTAACGCCGTTGCTTGCCAGCAACATCGCATAACCTTCTTCGTAGGGTGTGATTTTTGCAATTAATTTCTCGAAATGTTCCAAATCAATATCAATTCTAATGACTCCCAAAAATTCATTATTTTTGTTTAACACAGGAATCAAAACGCTTGTCTCCCAATATTTTTTCCCATCTTTCTCATATTGATACAAATAAGGTTGCATAATTGTATCTTTTTTAGTGCGTTTTAAGGTTTGATAATAAGAAGCAGTGTCAATTTCTTTGTCCGAGCCTCTTCGAAAAACAAATTCATTGCCTCTTTTGAAATATTCGCCGCTGAATATTCCTGATTCACTTCCAAAACGAGAATTTCGAAATTGTCTATCTCGATTATCAAGCACATTGGGTTCAAATTTATACCAAATACTTTGAAAATAAGGATGAGACTGAAGCGTATTTTTTACAAATAAATCATAAATTTGTCTGCGATTTTGCACAGGAATTTCTTGATGATTTTTAAACATTTCACCCAACTCTGAAACAATAGAGATAGCCATATCAAATTCATTTTCCACCTCGCGACCGTAACGCTGAGCAACAGCTGTTGCTTCCTTGATTATTAAGTCGTTAGCCATGTCTGAAGCACGATTTGAGGTGAAAAAAGTAACGATGAAAAATGAGACAGCCGCCACAAGCGAGACCATCAAAAAAATTCGCATCCGTAAAGTTAATTTTTGGAACATAGGAAAAATGGATTTAGAAAAAGGTTATAAGACGTTTTTTTATTTTGAAAAATGAAATAGTTTGCAATAATTTTTCAGCCTGTGCAGACAATTGTTTTGCACTTTCCGCCATTTGCTCAGAAACATTTGAGTTTTGCTGAGTAATTTTGTTTAATTCGGTAACTGCTTTATTCATCTCGATAGATTCAGAATTTTGCTGCACACTTAATGAAGAAATTTCTTGCACCAATTCTGCAGTTTTCTGAATATTCGGAATCACAGCAGAGAGTAATTTCCCTGAATTTTCTGCGACATCAACACTGTTTTTCGACAAAGTTGTAATGTCTAATGCGGCTTGTTGAGTGCGTTCTGCAAGTTTTCGCACCTCGTTAGCGACAACAGCGAAACCTTTGCCCTGTTCACCAGCGCGAGCCGCTTCGATGGCAGCGTTGATGGCAAGCAAATCAGTTTTTCTCGCAATTTCTGTAATGATAGAAATTTTTTCCGCAATGTTGACCGTCGATTCTATCGTTTTTCTCACCGCAGAATTGCTTTGCAAAATATCTTTCGAAACTTTTACCGCAATAATTTCAGTATTTACCGCATTATCTTTGTTAAAATCTATCATCGAAGACATTTTCTCTATGGACATCGAAAAAACTTCTGACGAAGACGTTTGTTCAACAGCACCTTGAAGCATAATTTGAGAAATTTTATTGATTTCATTGCTCGCCGCAGACAAAGTTTTTGCGACAAGTTGCGTTGCACTAACCATTTTCGTTGTTGATGAAACCATTTTCGCAAAAGAATCTAACAATTCATCATTTTCAGAACGTTTTTTTAACTCGACAGTTAAATCTCCTTTTGCAATTTGCTTCGATTTCTCAATAATTAATAAATTCGTTTCGAGTAAAGAGTGAATATTTGTTTTTAATTTCTCAAAAATTCCCAAATAATTTCCTGTTACCGCTTGAGAAATATCTCCTTTTTCCAAAAGAGAAAGAATTTTCACAATTTCAGACAACGGAATATCGATTAATTCGGCAGATTTATTTAAACCTGCCACCATTTCTTTGTAAATTCCATTGTGCTGCGTTTCATCGAATTTAACTTTTGACAATTCTCTTTTTTGTGAAAAATTTATATATTCGTTAATTTTCGAAACCATTTCACTCAAAGAATCGATACTTTTGTTCAAATTATTTTTCACTATTCCGTAATCGCCTTTGTATTCTGTCTCAATTTTTTCAGGAATTTCGCCTTGAGAAATTTTATTCAAATACTCGGAAGTAACTTTTAACGGATTTATCACACCTTCCAACGCATTATTGACCATTTTGATAATCAATTTGTAGCTGCCACGCACTTTACTCGCATCGCAGCGATAATTCAAATTGCCATTTATTGTCTGTTTCGCAAGGAGACTCAACTCTTGAGCCATATCTTTTATTGTTCCAGCAATTAAAGTTAACGCGTCGACTAACTTTTTATAATCGCCTTTGTATTTTTCCAAATCGGGAGATTCCAAACGCGAGCCATCGCTAACCTGAATAGCCCATTCTGTCGCAAATTGCATTGGTTCGGAAACCGCATTTAACGTATTATTAACTCGTTGCAAAATTTCCCGAAAATCGCCTTTCAAAAGGTCAATATTGCACCGAGCAGAGAGATTGCCCTCAAGTGCTTCACTCGTTAGGTTAAACAATTCCGACAATAAAACTGACAAAGATTCGTGAATTAAGTTTAAATGTTTTGTAAATTCCTTGAATTCGCCTTGATATTTCTCAACATCAATTTTCTCAACTTTTTCTCCCTCCGACAAACGTTTTAACCAATCTGCCGAAAAATTTAACGGCGAAATAATATTTTCGAGAGTGTTATTGAGATTTTTTAAAACCACAGCAAACAAACCTTTGTGCCGCGAAATATCTATTCGAACCTGCAAATTTCCAATTTTCGTCTCTTTTGACAACAAAATGATGTATTCAACAACTTTCGTTAAATTTTCCCGCAACAAATTGATACTTTCAGAAACTATTTTCTGCTTCCCCGACAACTCCTGCATTGACAGCTGAACATTCCCATTTGCATATTGATTTAACAATTTTGTTGCTTCATACATCGGCAAAATAAACGTATCAAAAGCAAGATTCACTCCATCAAGTAATTGATAATAAACACCTTCGAGATTTTCCAAACGACATCTCGCATCAATATTTCCTGCTTTTTGCTCTTCAATAACTTCGTTCAAAAACGTCTTCATTCGATTCAACGAATCAATACAAGTGTTCAAATTATTTTTTATCAACGAGAAATCACCGTTATAATTTTCTGTAATTTTTTCAGGAATTTCTCCTTTCGAAATGCGAAAAATATAAGACGCCGCAACGCCCAATGGACGAGTAATTGCCTCAAGACAAAGATTTATCCCATATAAGATATTTTGATAAGTGCCTTCAAAATTACTTGTCTCGCAACGGGCCGACAAATTGCCCGCAACAGCGGCATCTGTGATTTTCGAAATTTCAGAAATCAAATTTTCCTGAGAAATTCTTATTTTTTCGATACTTTCCATCAAGTTTCGATATTCACCTTGATATTTTGTAATATCAACAGAATCAATGACTTCGCCGAGAGACAACTTGCGAACATTCTCGGACATAATTCGAAACGGAGCAACAATATTGTCAAAAGCTTTTTGAAAGCTTTTTAAAACAATTCCTAAATCGCCGCTGTGAGCAGCAAAATTTAACTTATAATCCAAATTTCCTGACACAATATTTTTGAAAAAAGTAAGCGATTCTGATGAAAAATTTTGAAAATTTTGTGAAATTTTGTTAAAATGTTCATAAATTTCTGAAAATTTGTGAAATTCCTTTTCTGTAAAAGAATCGGCGGGAGAAATTTTTGTATCAAAATGAAAATGCCCTTTAAAAATATTTTTCAAATTTTGATTTAAACGTTCAAATTCTGTTTCGTTATATTTTGCGATTTTTTCCTGTGCCGTGACATCTTGAATCACAAAAATATTGCCTAAAATTTCCTGATTTTTGTTAAAAATTTGCGAATTATTGATTTTTAAAACTTTTTCAGTCTGCAATTCTTCGGCAGATTTTTGCAAAAAATTTTCTTTTTCGATTTCAAAAATTTTTTCAGTTTCATTATTGAGAAATAAAATTTTATTTTCTGAATCGGTAATATAAATTGCATTGGGCATTTTTTTGAGAATTTCCTCGTACCAAAAAACTTTTTCTGAAAAATTTTTCATTTTTTCAAGAATCGGACTGAAAGAATCGTTTAATTTTGTTTCAAAATTTTCATTTTTTGCTTGAGAAATAAACTTTTCTGCCTGATTTTCTAAAAATTGATTTTTTTCCCGTTCTTTTTCGAAAATGTTGAGAATTTTTTCCACCAAAAAAACAATTGCAAAAATAAAAATAATGAGAAACACAGCTTTGATAGAAAATTTTTCGTCAAAAATGAAAATTATTCCTGCGATAATTCCTAAAAATAAGTAAATTAACAAACGCAAAAATTGTGTTTGCGAATTTATAAAATTAATTTTTGATAAACTTTTCATATTTTTCAAAATTTTATTTTTCGAATTGCAAATGTAAAAAAAATTTTTAAAGTTACCTCAAAATTGGGGCAATTTTAAAAAATATTTTCTCAAATTAAGAATTTTTTTTGTTTTTTTTCAAATTCCTTCAATATTTGTTGAGAATTTCCATCGTTTATCAAGGGATAATATTTCAAAACTATCTTTTTTGATAAATAATTTGCCCGTTCCGAGATTTTCTAACTCAATAAAAGTTGTGCCTTTTGGGTTAATTAAGATGCTGCCTTTTTTTCCTGAAACATTTTTTTCGTCAGAGATGGAATATAAAAATTGTATCTTTAACTCGTTGATTTTGTTGATATTAAAGATGTTTAGTACTTGTGAATTTCCGTTATAAATTCCGTTAAAAATGCGAATTTTTTGTTTCGAAAAATCCGAAATTTTATGTTCATAAGGTTTCCAAATTTCACTTTTCCAAAAAATAAGCAAAATTGCAGACAAAACGACAAGGTTAGCCGCAATTAAAAACCAATTATATTTTTTTCGTTTCGTTTTTTCCGTCTGCAGACTTTCAATAATATTGAGAATTTTCGTTTCAGGTTTAAAATCAAGAATATCCATATTTTGCAATTCTGAGAAAATTGTGGCACAACTTTCAAATTCACCTTTTTGGCATCGAAAAATAAATTGTGCGAGATTTTGTCCGCGTTCTTCTGCGAGATTTGTGTCGTTGCTCTGTCCCGTGAGGATTTGCAAAAAGAAATTTCCAAACTCAATGATATCGTTTTTTGCGTTAAGAATCAATGAATAATTGTTGTTGAAAAAAGGTTTCCAAAAGACATCGAAGTCGTTGAAAATCAATTGGTTATTATTTTTTTTGACAAATAAATTTTCGATGCGAAATGAATGCAAAAAAATTTGTTTTTTGTGCAAATATTCCAACGTTTCGAGCAGTTGCAAAGCAATTTGTTTCGCAAATTCGCCGTCCTCGAGACAGGAATTTTTAAAAAATTGCGAAAGCGATTTTGTTTCGAAAAATTCTGTACAAAAAAATTCGCCTTCGTTGTCTTCTCCTTTTGATATAGTCTTGATAATGTGAGAGTTAGACAATTGCGAGAAGATTTCAAATTCTTGATAAAACAATTCTCGATATTTTTCGTCAAAGCAAAATTCTTTGTTCATTCGTTTAATCAAAACGGTTTTATTATTGAGTTTTGCTTTTTGCAACAGATAACGTTGGTCGTTTGTGTTGAGATTTTCGATTTCTGAAAACGAATTATTTTTTTCAGAAATACTTTTCTCTTGAGCAACTTGCGAGATTTCAACGGTTTCGTTCATAACAGATATTTTTTAGAATAAAATATTTTATTCTTTATAATCTTGAAAATTTTGATAAATCTGTAAAATTTTATCTTTTGCCTCAATTTTCAAAAATTTATTTTCGTTTTCTGTTAAATAATTGAGAATTGTCTGCGGAGTGAAATGATATTTACGCAATAATTTTTTTATTATTGATAAAAAAGAATGTTGCTTGGGAAATTTTATATGTATTTCAGTGTTGTCGTGAAACTCAATATACAAATTATTTTCAAATTCTGCCTCAAAATCGTCAATAGTGTAATTAAAATTTGTTTTAAAAAAATTGTAGCAGTCATTTACGGTAGAAATTAATATGTCGCAGTCATAAATATAATTGTCTAAGTGAGATGCCATTAGAGAAATCTTTTTAAATTTCAAATTTTTTGGTAAAATCTCAAATAAATCAGAAGTTTGTACTCCTAAGAAATAAAAGTACAACATATTTTGCTCTTTTTTCATAAAAGCAAGTTGAATATTATTTTTTGCTTTCATTTACAATTTGGATTAATATGTGAAGGATTCGAACCTTTTCCAGCAGGATTTCCATTTATGTCTAAGTATAAATCTCTATCATTGAGTGCGTTTGGATTATAGCGATGCCAATGGTCATTTGCTTTATTTCCTGTTAATCCGGTTTTTCCTTTCTCAAAAGCAATTTTTATTTCTGTATCTTTATATCGAAAAATACGTCTATTGCTGTGCTGCAACATCCTTGAGTCTGTAATTTCTTTCCAATTATCACTTAATTCATCGGGAGTGCAAGGAGGATTCTGCCAGTCAATATCTGTTGTTGTATCAATTATTTCTGTTGGTTTACTCATTGCAAAATAAAAAGAAATACTTATCGCAGCAGAAATTGTAAAGAAAAAAATAATTAAAATTTTTCTATAAATCACCCAACTTTTATGGTTAGTTGCTATATAATTCATATTTTTTTTTAAATTTTTTCACAGAGTTAATTACGCAAATTTACAAAAAAAGTTTATATTTCGCGAGAGAAAAATTACTTTTTTTAGAAAAAAAACCATCGACGTCATTGCTTTGATTTGCGATGGCATCGTTAAGTTTGATTATTTCGTTAAAATGTTTTTATTCGTTTTTCATAAAACCTTGATTTTCAATAACTTTCAGAAATTGTTTTGAGAAATAAAGGTTATCTTTTAAGGTGTAACGTTTTTCGGTGAAAATTTTTGCCAAATTTTCAAGTTGATTTATTTGCAAAAGCGATGCTGTTTGCGGCGAGTTTTCCTTTTCTTTGTAAAACTTCTCAATTTCTTGGTCGGAATATTGATGATAAGTCTCATTGTGAATCACCGATTCGAGCGGCAATCTGTCGGTAAGTTCGGGAGTTTCATCGGGATAACCGAGCGTGAGAGTCGTTATTGGAAGAACACCTTGCGGTAACTTTAAAATTTCAACAATTTTATCCGCCATATAAGTTGTTGTTCCGAGATAACAAATTCCCAGACCAAATGCTTCTGCGGCAATAGTTGCGTTTTGAGCGGCAAGAAGTGCGTCTATTGATGCGTTGAAAAACCAGAGAAAATTGTCGTAAGACGGCGTTGCTCCTCGCAACTTACACCAATGATGAAAACGGTTAATATCGGCACAAAAAGTTAGCAAAACAGGTGCTTGCAAAACCATGTTTTGCTTGAAATGTGCTTCCCAAAGTTGTTTTTTCAACTTTTCTTCTTTCGTAACAATGACGCTGTAAACCTGCATATTTCCTGTGTTTGACGCAGAAACCGCCGATTCCAAGATTACGTTTAACACTCGTTCTTCGATGGGAGTTTGCTTATATTTTCGAATACTTCGATGTTGCAAAAGTGTTGCTATCATAAATTTTTTTTACTTTTATTGAAGTGCAAAAGTATATAATTTTCTTTATTTAACAAATATTTTTTCGCAAAATTTTTGTTTTTTTTGAAAAATATATTAAATTTGCAAAATTAATTAGTTTTTGTTTTCAAAATTTTTGACAATGAAACTTCGCACACAATTTACTTTATATACCAGTGTCATCGTTATGATTTCGATGACAATAATTGCTGCTTACTCGATTTTTAATTCGAAACGCCGTTATGTTTCTGAGATAGAAAATTTTCGTCAAGAGGAAATGCAAAAAATACAAAAAAATATCAAAGATTTAGTCGATATTGCGTATAATATGGTTGCCGAGAGTCATCAGAGTTCGAAAAATATTGAGTCGCTGCGAAAAATTTATCTCACAAAAGATTCAACGAATTTTAATTCTGAAGTTTTGTCGAAAAATATTTTGAAAATTACGGTTGAAAATTTGCGAATGTTTCGCTATTCTGAGGGAAGCGGCTACATTTGGATAAACGATATTCGTCCTCCGTACATTGTGATAATGCACCCAACTCGCCCTGAAATTGAGGGAAGGTCAAATATTTTTTATATCGGCAAAGAGAATAAAAAAAATGTTTACGATGCCTTCGCAGAGATTTGCAATAAATCAGGAGCAGGTTTTTTGCAATATGATTTTTATAAACCCGGCGAGACAGAAATGTCTACCAAAATAAGTTATATCAGACTTTATGAACCCTTAGGTTGGGTCATCGGAACAGGAATTTATATTGATAATATCGACAAAGTGATTATCTCGAAAAGTGCAGAGTTAGACGAACATATTCAAAATACAATTTTGTTCACATTTGTTATTGGGTTGATTATCAACGTAATATCTGGAGTTTTGCTGTACTTTTTTGGCGGTTCAATAACTTCGATTATTTTCAAAATCGAGGAAAAACTTTACGCAATGGCGAAGGGTAAACGCGTTTCGAAGTTGAACGAAAAACGAAAAGACGAAATCGGCGAAATTATTGTCTCGACAAACGCACTCATTGACGGTATGGATTCTTACTCTGCTTTTGCGGTTTCGATAGGAAAAGGAAATTTAAACGCAGATTTTAACGCCCTTAGCGAGGAGGACGAATTGGGAAATTCGCTTTTAGATATGCGAAAAAGTTTGAAAGAAGCAAATTCCGAAGAGGAAAAACGACACAAAGAAACAGAACGCAGAAACTGGATGACCGAAGGACTCGCAAAATTCGGCGATATTCTCCGACAGAATAACAACAACATCGAAAAACTCTCTCACGCAGTCATCTCGGAATTGGTACGTTACCTCAAGGCAAACCAAGGCGGCGTCTTTTTTTACAACGATGAAAATAAAAACGACCAACATTTGGAAGTTATTGCGGCTTTTGCCTTCGGAAATAAACGTTTTTTCAAAAAACGAATCGAACTCGGCGATGGACTTGCTGGAACTTGTGCCTTAGAAAAGGAAACAATTTATATCACTAAAATCCCCGACAACTACGTTGAAATTACGTCAGGACTCGGCACAGCAACGCCCACTTGTCTCTTAATTGTTCCTTTGAAAATTGAGGAAAAATTGCTCGGAGTGATGGAAATTGCTTCTTTTCAAGAGATTTCTCCTTACGAAATAGAATTTGTGGAAAAAATTTCTGAAAGTTTTGCCTCGACATTGTATTCTGTAAAAATTAACGAACAAACGACACATTTGCTTGAGATTTCTCGACGTCAGGCAGAGGAAAAAGCCGCTCAGGAACACGAAATGCGGGAAAAATTCGAAGAACTTCGTATGTTAAAGGAAAAATATGGTTTAACGTAATTTAACTTTTTTTATGAAAATTTATCAAGTTGCCATTGCTGACGACCACGAAATTTTTCGAAGAGGTTTGAGACTTTTGTTAAACGAGATAAACCATATCAAAGTAATGGGAGAAGCGACTAACGGCTTGGAAATTGTGCAGTTAGCAAATGATTTTGATATGGATATTATTTTTATGGACATCAAAATGCCCAATGTTGACGGAATTGCCGCAACGCACCTCATCAGTCAGAGTAAGCCGAATATCAAAATTATTGCGTTGACGATGTTTAACGATGTGGAATATTTTCATCGAATGGTTACCGCAGGAGCAGTTGCGTTTTTGTTAAAAAATGTTGAAAAACAGGAATTAGAGTTGTGTCTTGAGAGAGTGATTAATGATGAAAATTATTTTTCAACGGAACTTTTCTCGCATTTCTCAAGCACCGAACTGCTTGATTTCCCTTATAATAAAACAATTACGATAAATGAAGTTAAACTTTCGAAAAAAGAATATAGCGTTTTAACCTTGATTTGCAAAGGTTTTTCGAATCTGGAAATTGCCGATATGCTTGCTCTCAGCGAACGCACCATCGAGGGACATCGCTGTAATTTGATAAACAAAACAAAAACCAAAAACTCCATAGATTTGGCAATGTGGGCAGTCAAAAATAGAATTGTTACTCTTTAAGTACTAAAATACTTTTTATTTTCTCAATATTTTCGCAAAAATCTTCCTCTTCAATAATCAAATTTGCTTTTTCGTAAAATTTTTCTCGAAAAGTTAATAAATTTTTCACAAAAATTTCTAATTCCGCAAAAGTTTTTCCCTTTGTCAAAGGTCGTTGTTGCGAATCGTTGTATAAACGCAAAACCAAATTTTTCACAGACGTTTTGAGATAAATTGTTTTGCCGTTTTTGTTTATTATCTCTAAATTGTCAAAAAAACAGGGCAAACCTCCGCCTGTCGCAATTATCATATTTCGTTGAAAATCAAAGAGTTCAAATAAAATTTCTCGTTCTTTTTTTCGAAATTCAGTTTCTCCAAATTGCGAAAAAAATTCAGAAATCGAGATGTTATATTTTTTTTCGAAAAAAATATCGGTGTCGCAAAAATCAAAATTGAGAAATGCGGCTAATTTTTTGCCCAAAGTTGTTTTTCCGCATCCCATGAAACCCATTAAAAAAATTTTCATAAAAGTCGAAATTTAATAAAAATCTAAATATTCTTAATTTTTGTTAATTCGCAACGCAAAATAAAAATAAAATCTTAACTTTGTAACTTGAAAATATAAAATATTTTTTTTAAATTATGCGAAAATTTTTACTTTCAATAAGTTTATTTTTGGGAATATTTTTGCAACTTTCTGCGCAGGTAGAATTTGTTGCCTCGTGCAAAAAAGTTGTTTCGCAAAATGAACAATTCCGTTTAGTTTATACCGTCAATGCGAATGCGAGTAATTTTCGTCCGCCGAATCTTGCGAATTTTCAAGTACTTGCTGGTCCAGGAACTTCGACAAGCAGCAGCGTTGAAGTTATCAACGGCAAAGTTTCGCAAAGTTACATTACATCGTTTTCTTATATTCTCTCTGCTCCGCAAGAGGGAAAGTTTACGATTCCGTCTGCTCAGGTCACAGTTGGTGGAAAAAATTATTCGTCAAATAGTTTATCTGTCGAAGTTGTGAAGGGAAATTCACAAAATAATTCGCAAACTCCGACAAACAAAACAGATAAAAATGCAGTTACAGGAAATTCTAATGATTTATTTGTGCGCGTAGAAACGAATAAAAATTCTGCATATCAAGGAGAGTGTATTACCGCAACGATAAAAATTTATAGCCGTCTCAATCTTTCGGGTTTTGAAGATATGAAATATCCCGATTTTAATGGTTTTTGGACGCAAGACGTTCAAACTCCTTCGCAAATTTCGTTGGAAAAAGAAAATGTGAACGGAGCAATATATAATGTAGGCGTAATTAAGCAAACTCTGTTGTTTCCGCAAAAAAGCGGCGATATTGTCGTTGAACCTTACGAATTGACCTGCGTTGCACAGCAAAAAGTCGGGACAACACGAGATTGGTTTGGGTTTCCTGTTGATAAAATTCGGGAAGTACGCAGAAAATTGACCAGCACGCCTGTAAAAATTTCAGTGAAATCTTTGCCCGAACCGAAACCTGAATATTTTAACGGTGCAGTCGGAAACTTTACCATGACAGCCGTTTTAGACAAAATTTCGACAAAAGCAAATGAAGCAGTGAATTTGAAAATTACTATTTCAGGAAACGGAAATCTCAAACTCGCCGAGCCTTCGCAAATTGATTTTCCAAAAGTTTTCGAAGTTTATGACCCAAAAATCGAAAACAATATCAAAAATAACGCAAACGGTTCTTCGGGCAACAAAGTCATCTCGTATGTTGTTATTCCGCGAGAGATGGGTGAATTTGCAATTCCACCTGTTAAATTTTCATATTTTGATACAAAAAAAGGTGAATACGTAACTTTGCAGTCAGATTCTTTGAAAATCTTAGTTACAAAAGGAGATAAAGAATCGTCAAGTTATGTCAGTAATGTTTCGAAAGAAGACGTAAAATTAATTGGCAGCGATATTCGTTTTATTAATCAGGAAAAAATTTCGTTTCACAAAAAAGGTGAAACTTTTTTTGATTCGACACTTTTTTACCTGAGTTATCTCCTTGCGTTAGGAATTTTTGCAGGAATTTTATTTTGGAGACGAAAATATATTCGCGAAAATGCCAATTTATCTCTCGTTAAAAAACGACAAGCGAGCAAAGTTTCGTTAAAAAGACTTCGTTTAGCAGCAAATTATCTCAAAACAAATGAGAAAGATAAATTTTACACAGAATTATCGCATGCTTTGTGGGGTTATGTGAGTGATAAATTGATTATTCCTGCTGCTTCTCTCACAAAAGACAATGTTATGGAAATGCTTTTGCAGCGAAATGTTGATAAAACGATAATTGATAATTTTGTTGAAATTCTTGATACCTGTGAATATGCCCGTTATGCTCCTGTCGGTCAACATAGTGGAATGGAAAATATTTTTGCTCAAGCGAGTTCCATAATTAACAAAATGGAGGAAAATTTAAAATAAATTCACTTTACATAAATTTAATTTTGTTTTTCTCATTTTTTTTTTTACATTTGCAAAAAAAATTTTGAGTTATGTTTCTCGCACCGTTAAATTATGACCGTTTTTTCAAAAAGGTTTTCTCGAATCTCGACATCTCGAAAGCCTTTCTTGAAGATTTTCTCA
>DYQK01000285.1 GCA_020719385.1 Rikenella microfusus
ACGACAATTCCTCGAAAAATTTACTTTTATTCGGCACCGTTTTTAATGTGCCGCTAGTTATTGCTCGCCGACTTTTCAATTCGTATTTTTGGCGTTGTGTTTGTGTTGATTCTTTGGGAAGTTCGCGTTTTTTGAATATTGCACCGCTAAAACACGCATCAGAAATCAAAAGTGTATGTTTCGAATCAATTTCTTTTAACTTGTCAGTTAATAAACTGTTGTAAATCCACGCATCTTTGTATTTTCCTAATTCGGCATCGGCAGGCAACCAATAACCCAAATCGGTTTTTGCGTCATAATCGCCGTGACCTGCGTAAAAAATTAAAACGTTATCCGAAGGTGTAACTTTGCTTCGCAAATCGTCTAAGGCACGGAGAATTTGCTTCGAAGTAGGATTCGTTAAAACTAAAACTTCAGTAAACGTATAATTATCGTTTAAAATTTTTTCGAAACGTTTCGCGTCTTTCACGGGTAAACCATCCAAATCAGGAATACGAGAATCCGTATATTCGCTTACTCCAATCAACAACGCATAATATTTCCCCACATTTTGCGGAACATCTTTATCGACAACAGGATTAACATTCGCATTTGAACGCTTGATAGTAAAGGTTTGCGAGGAAGTGTTGCCTTTGATATCGGTAACAGTAACGGTGAATTGATTTTCACCGACACGCAAAAATAAATCCATACCAAAATCGTTATTTGCCTGCAAAGTAGCAGTTTCGTCATTGATTTTTACTTCGGCAACACCACTCTCGTCTGAAGCATTGCCGGTAATTGTTATTTTCGACTCAGTATTGGAAACTTCCTTAAAACCACGCTCCACCGCAGGAGACGAAATAGTGATAACAGGCGGCGTTTTATCCGTTTTTTTGGCAGGCGGTGCAGAATACTTTTTTTCTGACGACTCGCCTATCATTCGCTGTGCTGAAGCAACATTAAACAAGCACAAAACGAAAAATAAAATTAATATTTTTGTTTTCATAATTCAGAAAAGTTTGAAAAGTTAAACATTTGCAAAGATAATAAAAAGTTTTCGAAAAAACAAA
>DYQK01000286.1 GCA_020719385.1 Rikenella microfusus
CAGGCAATTTATTAGCAGGTTTAACAAATAAATATCATATTTTTGCGTCAACAATTGACCGTCAAGATGTTGATGTAATGAAAGACCGTATCAAAAACGGTGCGAATTTACTCGAAAATCACGTTTTCCAGTTTGATTTTCTGAACGATTCTTTCGACAAATTGCCGAAAAAATTGCAAGAAATTGTCAACGATTCGGAGAAACGAAAAAAATTAGTCATTTACATTAATCCACCGTATGCAGAGGCAACAAGTGGAATCGGAAAAGGAGGAAGGAAAATTGATGTTTCAAAAGAAACAAAAATTTACACTAAATACGGAGAAATTCTGAAAAAAGCAAAGAATGAACTCTTTGCACAATTTCTTGTGAGAATTTACAAAGAAATTTCAGGGGCAACAGTTGCAAATTTTTCAACTTTAAAAATTTTACAATCTTCTAATTTCGTGCATTTTCGACAATTCTTTGCTGCTAATTTGCAAAAGTGTTTCGTTATTCCTGCCGATTCTTTTGATAATGTTAGCGGCAAATTCCCGATTGGTTTTATGATTTGGAATACTAATGAACAAAATTATTTTTCTCATATTTGGGCTGATGTTTTTAATGAAAAAGCACAATTTATTGGAAATAAAAATATTTCTGCTCATTTGAAAAACGATTATATCAATAATTGGATAAAAAATTGTGTTGATGAGAATAATAATTTCATTGGTTTCTTGGCATATTTAGGAAATGATTTTTATCATAACAGCGAAACAAGAATCTGTTCAATAAATCCAACCAGCCACATTTCTACGATTTCTCTGAATAAAAATAATTTAATTCAGTGTTGTATTTATTTTTCTGTTCGTCATTGTATGAAAACAACTTGGCAAAATAGCAGCGACCAATTTTTATTTCCCAACGAAAATTGGGAAAACGACACAGAATTTCAAAATGACTGTTTAACGTATACTCTTTTTCACGGGAATAATTTAATTTCATCAAAACACGGTACAAATCACTGGATTCCGTTCACCGAATACGAAGTAGATTCGCGCGAAAAA
>DYQK01000180.1 GCA_020719385.1 Rikenella microfusus
AATATAAATTGGGAAATCGAAGTGCGTTGGAATGGGTTTTGTCTGAATACAAAGAGAAAAACATTTCTGACGAAACTTTATCTGAACAATTTGACAATTATAAATTTTCAGATTTTAAGGGAAAAGTTATTGACTTGCTGCGAAAAATTTGCACCGTTTCAATAAAAACTGTCGAGATTTTGGAGGAAATGGGAAAAATTTAAAAGAATTTCTTACTTTTGCAGAAAAAATGTTTCTCGACGACGAATATTTTATGAAACAAGCACTTTGCGAGGCAGAAAAAGGTTACGCAAAAAACGAAGTGCCTGTGGGGGCAGTTGTGGTGGCAAAAAATCAAATTATTGCGAGAACACACAATTTAACCGAAGTTTTGCACGACCCAACATCTCACGCAGAGATGCAAGCCATAACCGCAGCAACCGAATTTCTCGGCGGTAAGTACTTGATTGATTGCACGTTATACGTAACACTCGAACCTTGTGCGATGTGTATTTCAGCCCTTCGTTGGTCTCAAATTTCGAAAATCGTATTCGGAGCAATGGACGAAAAAAATGGTTTTTTACAATTCGAAAAAATTTTGAGCGAAAAAAATTTGTCGCTTTTGCATCCAAAAACGAAAATTGTCGGTGGAATTTTACAAAAAGATTGTGAAAAATTAATGAAAAATTTTTTCACAAAAAAAAGAAAATAACAAATAAATTTTTATCTTTGCAAAAAAATTTTCACTTTTAAAGTTTTATTTTTCAGAAAAAATGAAACGAATAATTTTTTGTTTTGTAAGTCTTTGTCTTTCAACGGTTTATGTTTTTTCACAAGCACCGCTAAATCACAAAAAACAAACTTACACCGATGCAAAAGGACGATATTTTATCAATAAATTTTTACCTTCATATTTGCGAATAAGTTTTTCTCCTGATTCTGCGGCTCCGAGTCATCTGTTGAAAAGCGAAACTTCTCCGCAATATTCGAATCCGTTTTACTTTGCAGAAGACGGACAAAATGTTGTTTCGACTCCCTGGTGCGTTGATACTGTAACACGCAAACCAATTTTGCCCAAAAAACCGATAGATTTTGAAATTTATATCGATGGAAATGCCCCAAAAACTGAAATTGCGTTTTTGAATGCACCGAAGTATTCTAAAAACGGCAAAATTTATTTTGGAAAAGGGTTAAAAATTGAGTTAACTGCAAAAGATGAAGTCTCAGGGGTGCAACAAAAATATTTCTCAATAGATAAAAATGAATTTTCGATTTTCAAAGAAACCGATTTTAACACAGATAAAGAAATTTTTTATCAATTCTATTCCGTTGATAATGTGGGAAATGCAGAAATTCCACAAAAAACTTCGTTCATTATTGACCTAACGCCGCCGCAAACTTCGCACCAAATTTTTGGCGACCAATTTCAAAATATTCTTTCGCCGCGAACAACGTTTAAATTAAATTCTGTTGACGAAGCGGCAGGTGTGGAAAATATTTATTTCTCTTTCGATGAGCGAAAACCACACATTTATAAAAACGAAGTTTCGTTAAAAGATTTGGAGCAGGGAAAACATATTTTGAAATTTTATGCGACAGATAACGTTAAAAATCAAGAAGTTATAAAAACTTTTGAATTTTATTTGGACAAAACGCCGCCAACGGTTTTTGTGGAAATTTTGGGAGATAATTTTGTCATCAATAACAAAACTTTTTCGTCAGGAAATTCTAAAATAAAACTTTCTGCAGTTGATAATAAATCGGGGGTGAAGGAAATTTTTTACTCCGTGAATGGCAAAGAATTTCAAATTTATCAAAATGCGTTTTTCATTTCGAATCAGCAGGGAATGGTGCAGGTGAAAGTGTATTCTGTTGATAATGTGAATAATAAGAGTAATCCTGAATCTGACGAGGGTCTAAGTTGGGGCAACGGACTAACATTGTCTTTTGTAGATTTGTCTGGTCCGGAGTTGAGTCATTCGTTTATTGGTCCGAGTTTTAAATTGCACGACACAATTTTTATCAGTGGAAGAACAAAGATTTCTCTTTACTCTTCGGACAAAGAATCGGGAGTGAAGAGTCTTTCGTATAATCTTGATAAAAACACAGAAGTTCCTTATAATCAACCCTTTACGGTTGATTCGGCAGGTGTTCATAATGTTGATTTTTTTAGTTATGACAACGTCAATAACAGCAATCAAGATGGTTTTTATTTTGCAGTGGACAATGTTGGTCCCGAAGTATTTGCCCATTTTAGCGTTAAACCGTTTCTAAAAAATTCTCAAACATTGGAAATTTATCCGTTTTATGTAACTTTATTTCTCTCTGCCACCGATGACAAGGTTGGTTATGAAAAAATGTATTATTCCATCAATGGCGGTGCGGAAAAGTTGTATTCTGCACCGATTCAAGAGTTTAAAAAAGGCACAATTTATTCTGTCAAAGTTCGGGCAGTCGATAAATTGGGCAATGTGCGTGAAAAAGTTATTTCATTTGTAACAGAATAAAAAAATTATGAAAGCAAAATTTTTTCGTTTAATTTTTTGTATGTTATTGATTTTGTGTAAGTTGCAAAGTTTTTCTCAACAAATTTCTGTTGCGAATCAGAAGTTAATAGATTCTCACAAAGAAGAGGTAATAAAGTACCAAAATGAGAGGAATAACAACAAATTGGCAACAACTTATGCGAAAATTGCTCAGATTTATCGAGTTTCAGGAAGTTACGAAAAGGCAATTGAGTACTTTAATTTATCATTGGAGATAAATAAAACGGTCAATAAAGGTGCTATTCCGACCATTTTAACATTTATCGCAAATTGTTATGAGAATTTGCAACAACACGACAAGGCACTTTCGTATTTGGAAGAGAGTTTAAAGTTGACGACGGACAAAGATTTTCAAAAAAGTTTGAAAAAACAAATAGCGAATGCTTATTTTGAGACGAAAAATTATGACAAAGCAGTTGCAATTTCGAAGGAATTGCTTGAGATTGCGAATGAAAAAAATGACACACTTTTGCAAAAATATTGTTATGGAATTTTAAAAGAGTCTTATGAGAAGTTAAATAATGACAAAGAAGCAAAATATTATTCCGATTTATATTTGTTAATTTCGCAGAAGATTTCGAGTGATAAGAATCGAGAAATGTCGATTCGTGCAGCGAATGAGCGTGCCGCAAAAGAAGTTGCCCTTGTAGAGAATGAAAGTCAAAGGTTAAAATTGAAACTTGCTCAAGATTCTATTTTTAAATCGGAGCAGGAGAATCGGGAGAATCGGGAGAAAATAAATTTATTGAACGAGAATAAAAGACTTTTAGAAGAGCATACAAAAGAACAAGAGGCGAAATTGCAAAACGAGAAAAAAGTACGGAATTATTTGATTTTAGGGATTAGTGCGTTGATTTTGTTGCTTTTAGGGATTACGTATTTGTTGAAAATAAATCGCAAGAAGAGTCGTTTGCTGGGAGCACAAAACGAGATGCTTGAGACACAGAAAAGTACAATTCAGATGCAATTTATAGATATTTCTCAAAAAAATAAAATGATTCAGGAGAAGCATCGCAAGTTAAGTGAGAGTATTACATCTGCGCGTCGGATTCAGACAGCAATTTTGCCGTTAGAAACTTCAATAACCGACCATTTTCCCGAATCTTTCGTTTTTTTGCGGGCAAGAGATGTGGTTAGCGGCGATTTTTATTGGGTTTCGCAGCAAGAGGAGAAATTTTTTATTGCCGCCGTAGATTGCACGGGACACGGAGTTCCGGGAGCATTTATGTCTGTGATAACTAACACTTTACTCAACGAGATTGTCAATGAAAATAAAATTTTTATTCCTTCTGAAATATTGAAAAATTTGCACGAGAAATTTTTAAGTTCGTTGCACGAAAAGAATATCAGAGTTTTGGAAAAAGAAGATATAAAAATCTCAGCTGACGATGGCGTTGATATTACGTTGTTTTGCATTGATAAAAAAAATCAAAAAATTATTGCCGCTTGTTCAAATCATTATTTTTTCAAAGTTAAGGAAAATAAAATTGAAACTATTGAGGGGAATATCGGATTTATCGGTTTATTTTTGGGTACAAAAAAGAAAAAATGTTATTTCACTGATACAGAAATTCCTATCGAAAAAGGAACTACGTTTTATATGTTTTCTGATGGTTTCCAGGACCAACAAAATTTTGAGGGCAAAAAATTTAATCAAGAGCGTTTTAAAAATATGATTCTCGAAATGCAGACGTTAAATATGACGGAGCAAAAAAATGTTGTTGAAAAAACGTTCAACGAATGGCGGCGAAATGAACCTCAGATTGATGATGTTTTGCTTGTCGGTTTGCGATTTTAAACTTTTTTATAAATTTGTTCGGTTTACAAAATCTTTTCACAAAAAAATTAATTTTCGAAGTAAAAATTTTGTATTTTTGTATAAATCTTAAACAAAAAAATGTATGGAAACTTTAACATATGAATCAGTTTTAAACTTGATTCTTCAACAAGCCGCTTCGATTCATTCTACTATTCGTGAACAAGCCGCTGCAAGTGATGCTTCATTGGAAAAAATGAAAACCGAGTTTGCTAAACGAATGGCAGAGAGTGATGCCGAGTTTGCTAAACGAATGGCAGAAAGTGATGCCAAATTTGCCAAACAAATGGCAGAAAGTGATGCGGAA
>DYQK01000287.1 GCA_020719385.1 Rikenella microfusus
GGTGATAATCGTGGCGGTGATAATCGCAACAATAACAACAAATCGCGCGCTCGACGCAGCAACAACAATTATCAAAACCGTCAACAAGGCAAGGGTTCAGATAACAACCAACCGAATGTATAATTTTCTAAATTTCTTGACACAAAATGGCACAAATTAAAGCCGCAGACGTTGCAAAATTACGCACTATCACAGGAGCAGGAATGATGGACTGCAAACAGGCACTCGAAGAATCAAACGGCAATTTTGACGAAGCAATTGACATTCTCCGCAAAAAAGGACAAAAAGTCGCAAACAAACGCGCAGACCGCGAAGCAAGAGAAGGCTCTGTTGTCGGAAAAACAACAGCAGATAACAAAACAGCAATTATGTTAACATTAAATTGCGAAACAGATTTCGTTGCAAAAAATGAACGTTTTATCAATTTAGTGAACACTGTTGTTGATTTGGCTGTTGAGAAACTTCCGAATTCTTTGGAGGAATTGAAAAATCTCCCAATGAATAACCAAACGGTCAACGAAAATATTATTGAACAAATTGGAGTTATCGGTGAAAAATTGGAATTGTCTTATTATGAGAAAATTTCAGGAGCAACAACATTTGCTTATAATCACCCTGGAAATAAACTTGCTTCAATAGTTGCGTTTAACAAGGAAAATCTTGATAGTCAAGTAGTTAAAGACGTTGCGATGCAAATTGCCGCAATGAATCCTATCGCTATTGACAAAGATGACATTTCGAAGGAAACTTTACAAAAAGAGTTAGAAATTGGCAAGGAACAAGCCATCAACGAGGGAAAATCACCTGAAATGGCAGAAAAAATTGCTGTGGGCAAATTAAACAAATTCTATCAAGAATCGACTCTTTTGAATCAACAATTTGTCAAAGATAACAAACTTACGATTCGCGATTATTTGAAAAATACCACAAAAGACGCAACTGTTACCGCTTTCCGCAGATTTAGTTTGTCTTTGTAAAAAATAAATTTTCACACAAAAATATATCAACTCAAAAAAGTTGATATATTTTTTT
>DYQK01000288.1 GCA_020719385.1 Rikenella microfusus
TAAAGAAATTTTATTTTTTTGAAAAAAATATATATTTTTGCAACGAAAAATGATTTTCAAAATCTAAATAAAATGACATACGAAAACATTCGCGAAGAAGAATTAAAAAATAAAATCTCGCAAGATTTTTTTGAGAATTTTAATTGTTCGCAAATAATTGGGAATATTGATTTCTGTATTTGTCCCAAAAACGAAAGAGAAACAATTTTTGAAACCGAATCTTTGCTTTGGGCTGAGGCGAAAAAAGGCGATTCTGATGTTTACAAATCTATTGTTCAATTAATTCTTACCATCGGAAAAGCAAGAACTTTCGACAAATATTTGCCGCCAGCATTTCTCGGTGCTTTCGATTTCGAAAAAATTGCGTTTATTCCGTACAGCAATATTCATTTTGTCTTTTATCTCAATGATTTTAATTGGAATGTTGCTCCATCGAATCACAAAAGTAAGGAATTTCAGTTAATTTATGAAAACGTAAAAAGTTGCATCGAGCAAAATATGCTTCTTTTTCGTTATGATAGAGATAATAATGAACTTAAAACGTTTATCGAGACGAATTTTATTTTTGGAAAATCGAAATTTTCGAAAATTCAAATTGATAAAAATAATTTTATCTCGATTTATAACAAATGGCTTAATTCGGTGAAACCAACAGTTGCTGTAAATTGGGAAATCGCAAAGAAAAATAACATTATTGACGGCGATTTTTATCTTGCAGACTTACTTTCGTATGAAAACGAAAGTATAAAAGAGAAATTATCTGTTCTTTTGAAAAAAAATGTTTATGAATTAGACCGAAAACTTGACGATTCAGGTTTATTTCAGACCAAAACTGCTTTTTTTCGAGATAACCAGACTGCACATAAGCAATTTTGGAACAAATACGAGCGTCCACCTTTGGAGCAATATTGGGATTATATAGTTGACCGTCGAGATTTACTTGTTCCGCAAGACATTCGCGAGCGAAAAGGCAGTTTTTATACGCCGCAAATTTGGGTTGAACTTTCGCAAAAATATTTGGCA
>DYQK01000008.1 GCA_020719385.1 Rikenella microfusus
TTTTATAAAAATTAAGATATTTTTAGTAAAAAAAATTTATTTCGAAAAAATATTTGATTTTTAGAAAAATATTTATTATCTTTGCAGCGACAATTCGTTTGGGACGTAAAGAGCGACGCCTCAAGTTATTGGGTAGCACGTTTCGTTTGTCTATTTTAAAAGAAAAGCCCGTTATTTCGGGGCTTTTCTTTTGTACATTGTTTCCATAACAATTCTTTTTTTACCTTTTCGATTTACTCGAATACTTTCAAAATAGAAATATAAAATTTCACCAATAATATATTCATATTGTAGAACGTCTAGGTTTTGTTGATTTTTCCCCACATAACTAATCATTCCTTTCTCAAGAATTAATGGAATTAAATTAAAATCTTCGGTGATAACATTTATTTGTCCCCTATTTTTTTCTTTATAAAAATCTCCGTGATGTTTAAAAGTGTGTTTAATTGCATAAGTATCAATTAATCTCTCAAAATTTGAAGTATCAAAACCAAGATTTTTTATTTTTTTTATATCAGAATCAGAAATTAAACCCAAACTAAATTCAAATTGTTGATTTGAATTGTCATTCAAAATTTTCTCAACAAAAGTTTTCAAATTGTTCATTGAAATAAAAAAAAAGTTAAATTCTCAAATTTTTTCTTTCGAAAAACGAAAATAATTTATTTTTTGAAGTAAAAATCGCCTGTCATTGAACTGGATTTCCAAGGACATTGCTTTTTATTTGTACTTTTCGAGACATTGCCGCTCACTAAATTAAAAATCTGGTCTATTGTTAAACCTGATTTTGTTATATTTTTCAAAATGGATTCTGTGTAAACGCCATTTCTGCCATTTCCATCTGCCGCAGTGCTACCAGGCGAAGTGGCAAAACCAATAAACGTACCTTCAGGATAATTTTTCATTTCAGTTAAACCATTGCCATTGCCATCAACATCACGAATTACACCCCAAGAACGCTCAAAAGGATTATTGCGGCAAGCATCTAACAAAACAATATTGGTCGGAGTACGAGAACCCATACGAGACAAAATTTTACTCAACGGATAACATTCATACGAAACATCAGATTCCGCTTTTAAAGTTGCATCAATAGGAATCAAATAATTTTCGCCCTTCACTTGAACACCGTGACCCGCATAAAACAACAAACTTATTTGAAAATTTGCCAATTTGTCATAAAATAAATCCATCGCATCTACTAAATCTCGCTTACTGACATTTTTATAAATCAAAACTTCGAAACCCAAATCGCGCAACACTTTTGCGATGTCGTCAGCATCATTGACAGGATTTTTCAACGGACAAGACACATAAGACGCATTGCCGATAACCAATGCCAAACGTTTCTCTTTTATAACTTCTTCATATTCAACCGAATACAAATATTTACTCGCGCCGCCATTGTTTTTGGCGGTTATCGAAAAACGATTTTGACCAACAGATAATTTGACTTCAGGTTTGTAAAAATACGTATTGCCACTCACACGCACTGCCTCAAGCACAGGAATAAAACCACGACTATCTTGCGACAACGTAACCACAGGCAATTCAGACGAGGTAACCGAAAAGTCTAATGTAACGGAACTCAAAGACGAAAGTGAAATTGGATTTTGAACTTGAATAATTGGAACTGACGCACCAATATTCACTTTTATGCCTTTGCTTTGGGCAGTTACATAGTCAGAAATGTAAACTTTTATGCCTTTGCTTTGGGCAGTTACATAGTCAGAAATGTAAACTTTTATGCCTTTGCTTTGGGCAGTTACATAGTCAGAAATGTAAACTTTTATGCCTTTGCTTTGGGCAGTTACTTCCTGACCAAAAAGCACAGAAACATTTAGACAAAACAAAATGAAAAATATTAATCGCATATTTAGAAATCATTTACTATTCCCTTTTGGAAATTAGTTGTTCTATAATTTTGTCGAAAGTTCTTTGTAAAATAAGAACTTCAGTGTATAATTTTTACATGCTACCAAAGCCGTCTCCTTTACGCACTTTTACTTCGAAAGTGACGTTGTTGTTTATTAATTCCTGCAAATCTTTTTTTACCAACCATTTTAATTGCAATTTACTGAATTTTTTGCAAGGCAAATTGTAAAAATATTTATACGGATATGATACAACATTTCCTTTCTCGTCTCGATAAGAGAAAAGTGATTTGCATTTTTGAAAAGTTTTTCCACCGTCTAAGGAATAATAAAGAGATGCAGAGATATCAAAAGTTTTTTCATCTTTTTCAAGAATAATTTTTTTCACTTCAAAATCGACAACAATGGTATCGCCGTTTTGCGTTGCTTCTACGTTTTTCAGTTTAAACATTTGTGCTTCGCAAACATTACCACAGAATAAAATTATTGTGGCAATAAAAAAAATCAGTTTTTTCATTTTTGGAAAAATTGTAAACGCTGTCAGGATTTTTGTCTTCCCACGACTGAAGTCGTGGGTTAAAATGCGAATCTTAGCCCACGATTTTAATCGTGGGAATAAAAATGTAGATTTTTCGGTTTTCATTTTTGTAAAAATTTAGAGGTTTTTCGCAGCAAAGATAAAAAAGTTTTTTGTAAAAAAGAAATTTTTTTGTATTTTTGTAAAAATAAATTTCTTTTTTCTATGAAAACGCAAATTATTTTCTTTTTCATTTTTCATTTTTGGGCAAATATTATTTTCTCGCAAACGCAAAATTATTCTTTTGCTGCAAACACAAATTCTTACTCTGAATTGATAAATCCAAATGTGCTTGCCTCTCGAAATTTTGATAATTCTATTTTTCAAAATATTCCACTAAATTTTCAATTTGGTTTTAACGGCAATATTTTTCATTCGTTAAATATTTCTTCAAATGGTTATGTTTGGTTTGGAAATGGAGTGTTAAACGTTGAAAATCAAGCACTTGCAGCAGAAAATTCTCCCGATGTGGAAGGAATAATTGCTGTTTTGTCTCTCGATTTGCAGCCGCAAGTTTTCTCTGAATTGTCTTATAAAACCGAAGGAATTGCTCCGAATCGCGTTTTTACGGTGCAATGGAAAAATTTTAAGTCGCAGGGAAATGCAGGAAACGGCGATAAATTTAATTTTCAACTCAAATTAGTCGAAAATTCTTGGCAAATAAAGTTTTGTTACGGCAATTTTGTGAAAAATTCTGTCTCGCAAAACGCACAAGTTGGAATAAAGGGCAATTCGCAACTCGATTTTTTGATTCGAAAAACTTCAACAGATTGGTCGCAAACAACGGCGGCAGATTCTATTTTTGAAACTTGTTTACTCTCGCAAAATGTAAAACCGCTTGATAATCAAGTCTTTACATTTACGCCGCCGACAAAAAACATTCCGCAAATTGAGATTTTGCAGGCAAGCACCGAAACGGCTGTGCCGAATGGAAATCATTATCCGATGTTATTGATTCATCCGAAACTTCGTTGGGGAACAGGAAATAAAATTCTGAACTCTCTAATTATCAACACTTTAAACACAGATAATTCTGACGTAAAACCTAACGGAGTGAAAATTTTTTTCACAAAAAAACCGTTTTTCAACTCTGATTCTCTGCTTGCGGCAACTTCGATTTCGAATAATTCTGCGAATTTTGAAAATTTAAACTTTGAAATTTGCGACACAAATACTTTTTTTTGGGTGACTTTTGATATTTCTGCCTCCGCCACGGTTTCGAATATTCTCGATGCACAAATCTTAGCGAATCAAATTTTAATTTCGAATTTGCCTTACCCAAATCTTGATGCGAATCCCGCGGGAAATCGGCAAATTTCCAATGAAAAATCTGTCTTTTCTGTCTCTGCCAAGCAAATTGCGACTTCTTTTTTAGAACAAAATTCTACAGAAAACCCAATTTTAATGCTTGATATTGAGATTCGCGGTAACGAAGGAAATTTATCGCTTGACTCTTTGCAATGCGTTGATTTACAAGGAGATACAGGAATATTTTCTCCTGATGGAATAAAATTATTTCGAACAACAGACACTTTTTTTTCGACAGCTAATTTGCTAGCAGCAACGAATTTCGAAAACCAAATTGCAACGTTTAACATTGCGAATCCATTGAATTTACCGCAAGGACACACTTTTTTGTGGATTTGTGCCGATATAAAATCCGATACAAAATTGCACAAAAAAATTGATTTTGCTATTTTGCCGCAAAAAATTAAAATTAATAACAAATATTTCCCCGATTTTGCCTTAAATCCTGAAGGTGAATCTTACACGGAAGTAGTTGTAAATCAATATTTTCCGTACATTGAAAAATTAGATTCTGCTTCGTTTTCGAAATTTATTCACTCAAAAACTTTTTTGCGAGACACCGTTTTTTGGAAGATTAACTCATCGCAATGGGTTAATAATCAAAGAGATACAAATTCTTTTGCCTCAATTTCATATCAAAGCACAAATTTGTCAGATTGGTTCATTTCGCCTCCTGTCAATTTAGGTAATTTAGGCAATTATTTACTCGAATTTGATATTTCTCTTTGCGGAAATCCTCCGAATTTGCAAAATAATAACCGTTTTGTCGTTTTAATTTCGTCTGAAAATGGAGAAATTTTTAAACTTTCAGATACGTTAAAGACTTTTAAATCAACAAGTTACATCGATTCTATTTTTCAACACGAAATTATTGACCTGCAAAATCGAACAGGAATTGTGCGTTTTGCTTTTTATGCCGAATCGCAATATCAAAAAAGTCTTAACTTCTTGAATATCAAGAATTTACAAGTGAGAAAAAAATCTCCGATGCGTTTAATTTCTTGCAAAGCAACGCAAAAAAACACAAATTTTGTTTTGCCAAATACTTCGAACGTTGAAATTTTGAAAATTGAAATTGAAACTCAAAACGCATTTTCGCCGCTCAATGTAAATTTTTTCAGTATTGATATGCTTGAAAATCAAGGAACTACAAATATTTCAGACGTTTCGAAAGTGAAAATTTTTTACACAGAAAATTTTGATACTTTAAATTTTCAACATCCTAAAACTAAACTTTTTGGTACTGAATTACCTTTTTCATATTTGGGAATTAACGGAAATCAAACACTTTTAGATGGGAAAAATTATTTTTGGGTAGTTTTTGATGTTTCGCAAAATGTTATTGAGGGACATTTCTTAGATGCCGCTTGCCCTTCGATTTTGATTTCTGATACGATGAGAAATGTGCAAAATTTTAGCCCGCAAGGAAAACGAAAAATTGCGGATGCACCGAAAATTTCGTTTATTCCGCAAAAAAAAGCACTCGGAATGTCTGTGCGAGTGCTTGATAATGTGCAAATTAGCGATATTTCTCAAGTAAACTTTTCGCAAAATTTTAAACCGCGTTTGTATTTCAAAAAATCGACTTCGCCGAATATTTTTGTCAATAATAGCGACACAACTGACGGCTGGAAATTTGTGGAAGCAACGATGAAAAACAATATTTCTGTCTCGTTTTCTATTGATTATCAATTACTTAACACCGAAATTGATACTTTTGATGAAATTGATTATTTTATCATTGCTCAAGATACTTTCTCGACACCGAATGTTGCTGTGAATCAAGGAATTTTCAATGTTTTTCCGCAAAATGTCAATTTAACTTCTGAACATTTTCCTGTCATCAATACTCATCGTTACTCCGTGATAATCAATTCATTAAGTGGAATTATCAACGTTGGAAATGGGCAAAATTTTACTTCTCTCACAAATGCAGGTGGAATTTTTGAGGCAATAGAAAATTCGGTGATTTCGGGCAATTTGGAAATAAAAATTACCTCAAATTTGAACGAAACGGGCAATTTTGCGTTGCGAAAATGGGCAGAAAATGGAGCAGAAAATTATACAATTTCGATAAAACCCGCAGATGCGGCGGCAAAAATTATTTCGGGAAATAAACCCTCGAAACCCTTGATTTTGCTTGAAAATTCGGGTAAAGTAATTATTGACGGCAGTTTTAACAACGCAGGAAGTTTTTTAACTTTTTCGAATAATGCGGTAACAGACAGCACGACGGTTCTTGCGTTGCAAAACATTGATTTTCAACGAATTATGATAAAAAATTGTAAATTTTTCACAGGTTCGAATGCGGCAAAAACTTTCTCAATTTTGATTTCAAATAAAAATTTTGAAAGTAAAAATATTTCTCAAGATACAATTTTTATCTCAAATAATCAAATTTCGAAAGCAAGTTGCGGATTAAGAATCGAAAAAATGAAAAATTTGGTGATTTCAGAAAATATTTTTGGGGCAGAAACGTCTGCAAATTATCTCACCGAATCAGGAATTTTTGCAAATTTTTGCGAAAATATTAAAATTTCACAAAATTTGTTAAAAAATATTATCAATAATTCAGAAAATATTGTCATCGGAATTGATTTAGGTGAAAAAAATAAACGCATTTTTTTGGAAAAAAACACGTTGACAAATTTTCAAAGTACAACTTCGGGAGCAAAAGGAATTTTTATTCACACGCAAAGTCTTGATAATCAAATTGTTGTCTCAAATAATTCTATTTCGAAAATTTTTGGTCTCGGCGGTGCAGAATTTTCAGACGCAAATATTGGAATCGGAATTGAACATTCTGATAATATCTCGTTGATTTTCAACGCAATATCGCTTTCGGGAATTGCAGATAATTCGCTTGCAACGACAAGTGCGGCACTTTGGTTAAATAATGGAAATTCTCGTTTAAATATTCGTAACAATGTCTTTTTCAATGAGTTAACAAACACTTCGACTAACTCTGAATCGTTTGCCGTTTTGAACGAAAATGAAAAAATTGCGTTTGCAAATATTGATTTTAACGATTATTTTGTCAATGGAAATCAAGGAATTTTGGGCTATTTCGCAACTTATCAGCGAAATTTAAACGAATGGAAAACGGCTACCTCGCAAGACGATAATTCTATTTCTGCGAATCCGTTTTTTACCTCGGCGTCAAATTTGTTGCCGCTTCAAACTTCGTTAGTCGCAACCGAAGGGCAATTTTTAACCAATTTTTCTACCGATATTTCAGGAAATTTGCGAGATTCGGTTTTGCCATCGATTGGTTGTTATGAAATTTTGCCCGCCTTCGCAACGATTCAGAACTTTAACAAAGAATGTGCCAAAAAACAAGACACAATTTTTATTTCAGGAACATTTTTTACGAATGCGATTTCTGTGAAATTTTGCGGCAAAACGGCTTTGAGTTTTTCTGTCGATTCTGCAACGCAAATTCGGGCTGTTGTTCCTTCAGGTGACACAACAGGAAATATCGAAATTCGCACCAAAGCAGGCAATTGCGTAAGCGTTTCGACGTTTACAATTGATAATCGAAAACCAAGAACAACGATTTCGAGTAACGCAAATTTGTTTTTAAATCAAAATTTTGAGGCAACAATTCATTTTAACGAGCCAATTTTGTCTTTTGATACTTCCGATATTTTTCTCGAAAACGCAAAAATTTTAAATTTTCAAAAACTTAATGATACAAATTTTTCAATAACTATTTCTCCGTTAAATGAAGATACGGTTTTTGTGCAAGTGCTTGATTCTGTGTGCGTTGACCGTGCGGGAAATGAAAATTTAAAATCAAATTCTTTGTTAAAAATTTTCGACCAAACTGCTCCTTTCGTTCAATTTTCTGCGACCAACGAAATTGATACGGTTTTTAAATCTTTCGAGATACATTTTATTTTCAACGAAGAGGTGAAAAATTTTACAACTTCGGGCATCTCAGTAACGAATGCGACTCTAAAAAACTTTCGAAAATATACAAATTTTCTTTACATTGCGGAAATTGTGCCGTTAAACGAAGGTTTAGTGCAGATTTTTTTGCGAAAAAATGCTGTTTTTGACGAAGCAGGCAATGGAAATGAGATTTCTGATACGTTTGCGATTCCGTATGTTATTGATACGATTTCTCCCGAAATTCAAGTGCTTTCGGCAGTGCAAAGCGGAGGAACGGTTTATTCGCCGTTTGAAGTTACGTTTAAATTTTCTGAAAAAGTTAAACAATTTGCGGCAAATGATATTCTTGTTACGAATGCGACTTTGAAAAATTTTTCAGGCAGTAATTCGGTTTACAAAGCGAAGATTTTTCCGCAAAACGAGGGAATTGTTACGTTAAATATTTTTGCGAATGTGGCTTTTGACTTTGCGGGCAATCCGAGTGCGGAGGCAAAAACTTTTTTTGTGGAATATAAAATTGACGTTTCTGCTCCGAAGATTCAAATTATTTCGAGTGCTGGAAATCAAGTTGTGTTGCCTTTTTCGGTGAAAATTTTGTTTAATGAAGATGTAAATGGTTTTACTTTGTCGGATATTTCGGTGAAAAATGGCAGGGAAATTGACTTTTTGATGTTAAACAAAAGAGAATATTCTGCGACAATCATTCCGTTCAAAGAGGGTGCGGTGCAAGTTTCGATTCCCGATAGTGCGGCTCAGGACAATGCTGGAAATTTCAACGAAGTTTCGAATATTTTGGTGCGATATTTCTATATTGATGCGATAAGTCCGACTATTTTGATTACCGCAAATACTTCAGGAACTACGGTTCAGACAAATTTTGTGGCAACTTTTTCGTTCAGCGAGGCAGTTGTTGGTTTTAACGAAAATGATATTGTTCTGACGAATGCTTCGAAGGATTATTTTATGAAAAAAACGCCGACAAGTTATCAAATAACGGTTTTTCCGTTAAATGCGGGTTTTGTTTACATTGATATTCCTGAGGGTGCTGTTGAGGATTCTGCGGGCAATGCGAATTCTGCCATTCGATTTACAATTTTTTATAAACCGTTTAATATCAATACTTTAACGGATTTAGAATTTTCGATTTCTCCGAATCCTGTTGGAGAGAATTTTAAAATTGAAGTTTTCGAAAATAAATTTTTTGATGTAGAAATTTTTAATAACGAAGGGAAAAAACTTTTTTCAGCAAAAAATTGTCGAGAAAATATTTTTATTGATGGTAAAAATTTTTCGAAAGGAATTTATTTGGTGAAAATTTGTGTTGGCGAGCGATTTGTGTTGAAAAAAATTGTTAAAAATTGAAAAAATTAAGAAAAAAAATGTTATAAAAAGTTAAATTTTATTTAAAAAAATTAACTTTTGAGTTTTTTTCGAAAAAATGAGAGAAAAATTTTGTAAATAGAAAAAAAATTATTTTCTTTGCAGCCCAATTTGAAAGAAGTTGGAAAAACGCAATCTTCGTATTGCAAGTTAAAGAGCGAAACAAAAGTTGTTTCACTTAATTTATTCACCAAACACTCTTTTATGTACTACGATGAGAGAAAAAATAGTAGCACAACAATTTTCGCAGGATGGTCGTGAGTTTGCAGGTGTGTTGATGGGCAACCGCATTCCTAAGGACTATTTCGTAACAAAAGGCACAGGACAAAGCGATATCGCTATTCACGCAGGTTCTTATCACCTTGCTTTGAAGTCAGCCAATATTGAGATGTGTAACATAATGACTTATTCGTCCATTTTGCCTCCCATTGCTTGTCGTATTGACCGCCCGCAGAAGTTGGTTCATGGGGCAGTGATGGAATCAATAATGGCTGTTTGTACTGCAAACAAAGGCGAACGTGCCACTGCAGGAATAATTTATGGTTGGCTCATTGACAGACAAACTAATGAACGGTACGGCGGACTCGTATGCGAGCATTACGGCAATTATACTGTTGATGAGATTTCTACTCTTCTACGTGCCAGTTTAAATGAGTTGTTCGAAAATGGTTTTTCAGAACAATGTCGACTGGAAAATATCGAAATCTTTACAGAAAGCTTCGTTCCCGAAAAAACATACGGCACCGCACTTGTCGCCCTGTGTTTTGTGAACTACGTTTTTCCAATCTTAGAAAATTCGTATGTAACAGAAATGAAAGTGAAATAAAATTTTCTGTATTCGCAAGACTTCACTGAAATAAAAAATTTTCAAAGTTTTTAATAAATTTTGAGAATTTTTTGTATTTTTTGAGAAAAATTTAGTATATTTGCGAAAAATTTTCTTATGTTTACGAGATATATCAATTTATTTACCGATTTTGGGTTTATTGAGAAAGGCATCGAGCAAGGAATTGAGAAAGGTTCGCAAGAAAGCAAACTCGAAATAGCTCGAAATTTGAAAAAATTAGGACTTTCTATTGAGAATATTTCTCAAGCAACAGGTCTTTCGCAAACAGAAATCGAAAATTTGAACTAAACTTTTCAATAATAAAAAATGTTACTCAAAATTTGAGTAACATTTTTGTTTTTTACACGCAACGAATGTGCAATTCGTTAATTTGTTGTTGCGAAATCGGTGCTGGAGTGTCAAGCATCATATCTCTGCCTGCGTTGTTTTTGGGAAATGCCATTACATCTCGGATACTTTCTGATTCGTTGAAAATGGCTGTCCATCTGTCGAAACCAAACGCAATGCCTCCGTGCGGAGGTGCTCCGAATTTAAACGCATTTAAAAGAAAACCAAATTGTTTCTCCGCTTCTTCTTGAGAAAAACCAAGAACATTAAACATTTTTTTCTGCAATTCAGAATTGTGAATTCTTATTGACCCGCCGCCAATTTCTGTTCCATTTATCACTAAATCGTATGCGTTTGCCCGAACTTCGGCAGGATTTGAGTCTAAAAGAGAAAAGTCTTCTTTGTGCGGAGACGTAAACGGATGATGTTTTGCTTGAAAACGTTGATTTTCAGCATCCCATTCTAACAACGGAAAATCGAGAACCCAAAGCGGGAAAAATGTTTTTGAATCTCGCAAACCGAGACGTTTTGCCATCTCAAGACGCAACTCGCCCAACGCAACAAGCGTTTTTTCTTTTTCGCCGCACAGAATCAATAACGTATCTTGTTCTTGTGCGTTACATTTCTCTGCCCAAATTTTTAACTCATCAGCGGAATAAAACTTGTCAACAGATGACTTTATGCCCGAAGTGTTGGGAGAAAATTTAACATAAACTAAACCTTTTGCCCCAATTTGAGGACGTTTAACCCATTCTGTCAATTCGTCAATTTGTTTTCGCGAGTATTCAGAAATATTTTTCACGCAAATTGCTCCGATATATTCTGATTCGTCAAAAACTTTGAAATTTTTACCTTTCACCAAATCGGTAATATTCGTAAAACGCATATCAAAACGCAAATCGGGCTTGTCTGAACCGTAAAATTCCATCGCCTCGGCGTAAGACATTCGCAAAAACGGCTTTTCAAATTCAATATTTCTCACCGTTTTGAACAAATGTTTCGCTAAACCCTCGAAGGTTTGTAAAATATCTTCTTGCTCAACAAAGGACATTTCGCAATCGATTTGTGTAAATTCAGGTTGACGGTCTGCTCGCAAATCTTCATCTCGAAAACAACGCACAATTTGATAATATTTGTCGTAACCTGCCACCATCAACAATTGTTTAAAAAGTTGTGGAGACTGCGGAAGTGCGTAAAATTTCCCTTCGCCTGCACGCGAGGGAACAACAAAATCTCTCGCCCCTTCAGGAGTTGAACGAATCAAAAACGGCGTTTCAATGTCTAAAAAGTGTTTTTCATTGAGATATTTTCGCGTTTCTTGACTCATTTTGTGCCGCAATTCGAGTGCTTTTTGCAACGGAGTTCGTCTCAGGTCGAGATAACGATATTTCATTCGCAATTCCTCGCCGCCATCGGTTTCGTCTTTGATGGTAAAAGGAGGCACTTCTGACGGATTTAAAATATTTAACGTTTCAACATCCATTTCGATGTCTCCTGTCGGCAGGTCGGGATTTTTGCTACTGCGTTCAATAACTTTTCCCTCAACTTGAATAACAAATTCTCGTCCCAAAAATTGCGTCATCTCGCACAAATCCTTATTTTTTGCGATATTAAAAACCAACTGCGTGATTCCATAACGGTCGCGAAGGTCAACAAAAGTCATTCCGCCCATTAAACGAATTCGTTGCACCCAACCACACAATTTTACGATTTCATTCACATTTTCGATGCGAAGTTCACCGCAAGTATGACTTCTATACATAAAAAATTATTTTATCAAATTTCAAATTACAAAAGTAAAAATTTTTCTCGAAAAATTTTGTTTTTTCCCAAATTTTTTTTATCTTTGCAAAAAAAATTATGGCATACTCAAGTTTTTCTTACACCGATTTAGAAGAGAAATTTGGAATAAAATTTAAGGAAAAAATTTTATTTTCAAATTTTAAAAAAATTAAACCGTCGAAATGGTTAATTGCTGCTTTGCAAAGATTAAAAAAATTAGGAATTGGAAACGAAAAATCTCGTTCCGAGAGAATTATTACTCCCATTTTGGCAGAAGTTGCTTCGTTAAACGAGAATTTATTAAACGAAAGTTTATTTGCGATTATTTCGGGAGTAAATCTTGATGTTGATGTTTCGCTTGGTTTAAATGGCGAATGCGATTTTATGTTTGCCCTCGGCGGCTCGCAAGAGTTGATGTCTCCTCCGATTTTTTGTATCGCTGAGGCAAAACGTCAAGATTTGGAAGCAGGGATAATTCAAGCATCAGCACAAGTTGTCGGGGCAAGAATCTATAATGAAAAGAAAAAATTTCCATTAGAAACTTTGTACGGAGCAACAACGACAGGCGAGGTTTGGCGTTTTTTGAAATATGAAAAAAATGAAATTACTTTCGACAAAAATCGATATTTCATCGACAATTTGTCTAAACTTTTGGGTGTTTTACAAAATATTGTTGAGATTTCTGCAAAATCTGTTTTTTCAAAGTGAGAAAAATTAGTTTTATCGCAAAAAAATAAATTTGCAAGTTTTAAACTTGTGAATTTATTTTCTTTTAACAAAAAAATTGTTTTTTTGTATATAAAATTTGTATTTATAAAATTAAAATTTTACTTTTGCCCCAAAAGTAAAATCATTTTTCTATGACGTTTCATTTCTCTTATATAAAAATTTATTTATTTCTCATTTTTGCGTTTATTTTTTCGAATCTTTACTCGCAAACTAAAAGAATTAAATTTCAACGCATCTCTTTTGAACAAGGATTATCTGAAAGTTACGTTAAATCAATTATTCAGGACAAAAAAGGGTTTATTTGGTTCGCAACATTGGACGGACTAAATAAATATGACGGCTATAAAATCCGTATTTACCGAAATAAAGTACACGATTCGACTTCTATTTCTGATAACGATGTGAATATTTTATACGAATCTGACGGAATTCTTTGGGCAGGAACGAATAATCAGGGAATTTGTCGTTATGATGCACTTCGAGATAAATTTCACACATATAAAACCAACGCAGGTTTAACCAACAATAAAATTACTGCCATCAGTGGCAAAAACGAAATTCTTTGGGTCGGAACAGCAAACGGACTCAATAAATTAAATACTCAAACAGGGAAGATTCAGAATTTTAAACATTCAGAAACCGAAAATTCGCTTTTGAGTAATAAAATTACCGCTCTTTTGCAAATTTCAGATGAAATTTTGTGGATCGGAACAGATAAAGGACTCTCGCAATTCAATTTTAAAACCGAAAAATTTACTCATTTTATCATCAGTGAAATTACAACGTTGTTTTTGGACAAAGAAAATTTTCTTTGGGTCGGGACAAAGCAAGGTTTAGCGAAACTCGATTCTCAAAAAAATTCGTTCACAAATTTTAGAAATGATTTAAAAAATGCAGAAACAATCGCGAATAATTGGGTCACAGGAATTATTGAAGACGCAGAAGGTTTTATTTGGGTGAGTACAAACGGCGGCGGACTCAATAAACTGGATAAAAAAACAGGACTTTTTCAACGTTTCGAAACAGACCCCTCTGACGAAACAGGACTCAAGACCAACAACATTTTAACTTTATATCAAGACGCAACATCAATTCTTTGGGTCGGAACAGCGTACAAAGGCGTTTATAAATGGAATCGAGCCGCAGAAAACTTAGATTTATTTCGACATAATCCTTATGTTACTTGGAGTCTGAGTTCCGACCAAGTACGCACAATTTACGAAGACCGAGAAGGAACAATTTGGATAGGAACCGTCGAAGGCGGACTAAATCAATGGAATAAAAACGAAAACAAATTTATTCATTACAAGCACAGCAATTCTGACGCAACAACATTGAGTCATAATCACATTCGAGCCATTTTCGAAGATTCGAAAGGAAATTTTTGGGTCGGAACACACGAAGGAGGACTCAATAAACTCGATAAAAAAACAGGAAAAGCAAAACGTTACCTCGCAGATGGAAAATTAAACTCTATCTCGCACAACAGCGTCTGGAAAATTTACGAAGACAAAAAACAAAATCTCTGGATTTGCACCAACGGCGGCGGTTTAAACTTATTCGATTATAAAACAGAAACATTTTCTGCCTTCCGCACAGACTCAACATCGAAAACTTCAATATCAGACGACAGAGTAACCACCGTTTTTCAAGATTCAAAAGGAATTTTATGGGTCGGAACATTCGGCGGCGGTTTAAACGCCTTCGATTACGAGAAAAAAACTTTCACGCATTACAAAAACGACAAAAATAATCCCAAAAGCATCAGCGACAACAGAATTTATTGCATAATGGAAGACAAAAACGACACATTATGGATAGGCACAAAAGGAGGATTAAACAAATTTGACAGAAACTCGCAAACTTTTTCGCATTACACCGAAGAAAATGACTTTCCTAACAACGTAATGATGGGAATATTAGAAGACGAACAAGGTTGTTTATGGGTAAGCACAAACAACGGTCTCGCCCGATTCAACAAAAAAACAGGAAAAGTTCGAAGTTACAGCGTCAGAGACGGTTTACAAAGCAACGAATTCTTAGTTGGGTCATATTGCAGAGCAAAAAATGGCGAAATGTTCTTCGGCGGCGTTGATGGTTTTAACGTTTTTTATCCCTCAAAAATCAAAGAAAATACAAATAAACCGTTAGTCGTTATTACGGGGTTTCAAATTTCAAACGAATTTGTCGAATTTGACACCGTTATCGCAGAAAAAAAACATATCGAACTGGAATATTGGCAGCGAGACCTGTCTTTTGATTTTGTTGCGTTAGACTACATTTTTTCTGAAAAAAATCAATATAAATATAAACTTGAGGGTTATGACAAAAAATGGACTTTCGCAAAAAATCGCCGCGCCGCTTCTTATACAAACCTTCCGCCAGGAAATTATGTGTTTAAAGTTATTGGGTCTAACAATGACGAAGTGTGGAACGACAAAGCAACAGAGATAAAAATCGTTATTGTTCCTGCTATTTGGCAGCGAAAATGGTTTATTCCTGCGTTAGTCGGACTTGGCGTTTTGATAATTATCTCGGTTTTACTTTTGCGAATGAAAAGAATCCGCGAGCAAAACGAAAAACTCGAAAAATTAGTTCAAATTCGGACAGCAGAAGTGGTTAAACAGAAAGAAGAAATTGAAGTACATCTCAAGGCTATTGAGTTGAAAAATGTCGAAATCGAGAAAAAGAACGAAGTTTTAGAGGAACAGAAATCTCTTATTCAAGCACATTTAACAGAAATCGAAGCAAAAAATATCGAACTTGCTCATCAAAAGAAGGAAATTATTGACAGTATTCACTACGCAAGACGCATTCAGACAGCCACATTGCGTAATCCCTTAGCGAATCGCGATGTTGAACATTTTGTCTTGTTCCGACCTAAGGATATTGTCAGCGGCGATTTTTACTGGATTAGCGAAAAAGATAATCGACTCATTATTGTTGCCGCAGACTGCACAGGTCACGGAGTTCCGGGGGCATTCATGTCAATGTTGGGTGTTTCTTTGTTAAATAAAATTGTCAATGAAGAAGGAATCACTCAACCAAGTGAAATCTTGAACTGGTTGCGAGATAACATTACTGTTTTATTGGGACAAACGGGCAAAGAAAACGAACCAAGAGACGGAATGGACATCGCACTTTGTGCCATTGACAAGGGAAATGGTACAATTGAGTTTGCTGGGGCAAATAATCCGTTGTATTATCTGCGACCCGCAGCAAATGCCATCGAAATTATTGAAGCCGATGGAATGCCGATTGCGTTTTACGATGTGATGGATCCGTTTAAAAATCACGTAATTAACTACGAAAAAGGCGACCAATTTTATATATTTTCTGATGGTTATGCCGACCAATTCGGCGGAGAAAAGGGCAAAAAATTCATGTCAAAACGAATGAGAGAGTTAATTGTCAATATTCGCGAACAACAAATGCCCGACCAACGAAATTCGCTTGTGCAAGCATTTGAAAACTGGAAAGGCGATTTGGAGCAAGTTGATGATGTTGTAGTTATTGGAATACGAATGTAAAAATACTCTTTTTTTCAAAAGAGTATTTCAATATAATATACTATGAAAAAGAAAAGATACTTACGTAAAAGCTATTTGTAGCGAGAGGCAGGATTGAACTGCCGACCTTATGATTATGAATCATACGCTCTAACCGACTGAGCTACCTCGCCATCATTTTTTTACTTTTGCGGTGCAAAGATAAAAACTTTTTTCGAATTTTGTATACTTTTTTCAATTTTTTTTCAAAAAAAATTTTATTTCGTTGATTTTCAAAAAGTTATGAATCAAAAAATTATCGAATTATTTGAAAATTGGGCAAAAGAATCGATTATTTCTGTCGAAAAATTGCCTCCTTCGGGTTCATATCGAGAATATTTTCGCTTAAAAAGTGAAAATAAAACCGCCATCGCAACGCAAAATTTTGATAAAAAAGAGAATATTGCGTTCATTGAACTCACTAAACATTTTTTTGCGAAGGGTTTTTCCGTTCCCGAATTGTACGCAACCGATATTGACAACAACATTTATTTGCAGCAAGACTTAGAAAATCTCTCTTTGTTTGATTTTTTAACTTTTTCACGCAAAAACTCGGACGATTTTCCCGCAGAAGTTCTCGAAATGTATCAGAAAACTATTCAAAAATTAATTTTGATACAACTTTTTGGAGGAGAAAACCTCGATTTTTCCCTTTGTTATCCGAGAGAGGCTTTCGACAAACAATCGATTATGTGGGATTTGAATTATTTTAAATATTATTTTCTAAAATTTTCTAAAATTCCTTTCGACGAGCAACTTTTGGAAAATGATTTTCATACGTTTTGCGATTTTTTGTTAAAAACGGGGCAAAATTATTTTTTATACCGCGATTTTCAATCGAGAAATATTCTGATTTTTCAAAATGAACCGTATTTCATTGATTATCAAGGTGGTAGAAAAGGAAGTTTATTTTATGATTTAGCCTCATTGTTGTACGATTCGATAGCAGATATTCCGCAAAAAGTTCGAAACGAACTCACAGAATTTTATATTCAGGAATTGCAGAAATTTATTTCGGTCAATAAACAAGATTTTTATTTGTATTTTGATGGTTATATTTTGATTCGACTTTTGCAAGCAATGGGTGCTTTTGGGTTTCGCGGAATGTATGAAAAAAAAGAAATTTTTTTACAAAGCATTCCTTTCGCACTTCAAACTCTGGATAATTGGTTGAAAAACAATCAATTAGCGATAGAAATTCCCGAACTAAAACGAACACTTTGGTTGTTGGTTGAGAATGAAAATTTGCGAATTTCGAAAAATGTTTTGGTTGTTTCGATTCAAAGTTTTTCGTATCGCAAAGGCATTCCTGAAATTGAGAATGAGGACAAAGGCGGTTTTGTGTTTGATTGTCGTTGTTTGCCGAATCCTGGTCGCGACCCCGAGTTGAGTGTTTTTACAGGAAAACATCCGAAAATTCAAGAATTTTTCGAAAAGCAAATCGAAATTCAAGAATTTTTAAATTCTGTTTATTCTCTTGTAAATCAAGCAATTACAAATTATCAAAAACGCAATAAACTTCGTTTGTCAATTTCTTTTGGTTGCACAGGCGGCAAACATCGTTCTGTTTTTTGTGCGGAAAAAACTTTTTCGTACATAAAAAAATATTTCTCGGTTTCTGCAAATTTAAAACATTGCGAAATTGAGTAAATTTTTTTGTTTTTTCAAAAAATTAAATTAACTTTGTAATTTGAAAAATTATGGTATAATTTTTGTTTTTTCAAAAAATTAAATTAACTTTGTAATTTGAAAAATTATGGTATAATTTTTGTTTTTTCAAAAAATTAAATTTTTTATTAACTCAAAATCTCTTTGACAAATGACAAATTTATCAATTCTTTTGGGAATGGAACAATATATGGTTATTGTTACTACAGTAGTTATATTGTTCGTTTTTATGTTGATTTATTCGCTTTTCAAGCGTTATAAGCGTTGTCCTTCTGACAAAATTTTAGTTGTTTATGGAAAAGTCGGGAACAAAGAAGGTGAGAAACGTACTGCAAATTGTATTCACGGAGGAGCGGCTTTTATATGGCCGATAATTCAGGATTACGAATATCTTGATTTGACGCCGATTCCTATTGTTGTTGATTTGCGAAATGCGTTGAGTAAGCAAAATATTCGTATCAGTGTTCCGTCTCGTTTTATGGTCGGCGTTTCTACCGAGCCCGGGGCAATGGACAATGCCGCTGAACGTTTATTAGGTCTGAATCTTTCGCAAATTCACGATTTGGCAGCTGATATTATTATCGGTCAACTCCGCGTTGTTATTGCAACAATGTATATCGAAGAAATTAACAGTGATAGAGAAAAATTTCTTACCAACGTTTCTGACAGTGTTGAACACGAATTAAGAAAAATCGGTTTAAAACTCATCAACGTTAACGTAACCGATATTACCGATGAGGCGGGTTATATCGAGGCATTGGGAAAAGAAGCAACTTCTCACGCAATAAACGAGGCAAAGAAAGTTGTTGCCGAGAAAGACCGCGATGGAGCAATCGGCGAGGCAAATGCCCGCAAGGAACAAAGAATTCAAGTGGCAAACGCAAATTCTGACGCAGAATCAGGCGAAGCAGCAGCAACACAGAGAAAGCGCGTTCAAGTAGCAAACGCCAATTCCGAAGCAGAAATGGGAGAAGCAAACGCAAATCAGCGAAAACGCGTTCAAGTGGCAAACGCATTAGCAGAGGCACAAATCGGCGAATCTAACGCACAACAAAAACAGCGTACAGAAATGTCAAAAGCAAATGCTTCGGCTGTCGAGGGTGAGAATATTGCGAAAATTACTATCGCAAATTCTGATGCTATTCGTAGAGAACAAGAAGCTGAGGCACAAAAAAGAGCCACTATTGCGGAAAAAGTAAGTATCGCAAAAGCATTAGAAGAGTCTTACTCCGCCGAGCAAACTGCTGAGACAATACGTGCAGAACGCGATAAAGCAACGCAAACTGCGAATGTCGTTATTCCTGCACAGATTTTTAAACAAAAAATCGAAATCGAAGCAGAAGCAGAGGCAGAAAAGATTCGCCGTACAGCGAAAGGTCAAGCAGACGCAACATTCTTCCAAATGGAAGCACAAGCAAAAGGTATTTTCGAGATTCTTTCGAAACAATCAGAAGGTTTCACGCGTTTGGTTCAAGCAGCAAAAGAAAATCCACAAGATGCCGTAATGCTTATGATTGCCGACAAATTGCCTGATTTGGTGAAATTGCAAGTCGAAGCAATTAAAAATATCAAAATCGATAAAATTACCGTTTGGGACAATCTTGGCGGTGGAAAAACAGGAAACACAGCAACAGCGGGCTTTTTGTCAGGAATGTTGGGTTCATTGCCTCCATTAGAAGACATTTTTAAACTCGCAGGAATGCAGTTACCTGAATATTTGCGAAGCAAAGGAAAAATTCCTGAAGAAAAAACCATCAAAACAACGGCAAAAACCGAAACTGACGAAAAAGAAAAGTAAATTTTTTTCGAAAAAAAGCGAAAAATCTCTCAATTTTGAGAGATTTTTCTATTCTTTTATAAAAATTAACGGGTCAATTTCGATAATTGTGCTGTCGGGCAAACGCAATTTTATCTCCTCGAAATAAATTTGCTTCCCTATTTTTGCTTTTTTTATCAAATTTATTTGTCCTCTGCTCAATCTCTCGGAATTACTGCTTTCGAAAAACATATAACCCGTGTCAACCATTGACATCTCGAATTTTACAATGCTGCCTTTGTTTTGAAATTCGGCGAGAGTGCAACTTGTGTCGGCAAGAGAAATTTTCCCTTTGCTTTTCCCACAAAATACAACTTTTATATCCTGACTCATTGCGTTAAAACTCAACGCAAAAAAGAAAATTAACATTATATTTCTCATTTTTCTCAAAAATTTTATTTGCAAAATTAAAAAAAAAATTGTATTTTTGTAGAAATTTAAAAAAAAATTGAATTATGAAACGTATTTTTCTAATTTTTGTCTTAATCTTGTCGGTTGCACTCTGTTTTGGGCAACGAAAAAAACGAAATAGCGAAAGTACAATTAAATGGTTAAGTTTAGCGGCAAAAGGCGGCGGCGGAATTTCAATGTTATTGAACAACGATGTCTCAAATGACAAAAACATAAATTTCGAACCGTTAAATCTCGCATACACGCTCGGCGGCAGATTCGGAGTAACATACGGCGATTATGTCGGGTTATTTTTCGAAATGATGTACACTTCTTACGGACAACAATATTCCTTTAACAAGGAAAACAAAGCCGCAACAGAGTATAAAAAAGACTTAAAACTCACCTCAATGGACTATTTAGTCCTGTTGCGTTACACGGGAGACTACGGTTTTTACGCAGAATTGGGACCACAATTCACAAATGTTAGTTCATTAACCGAGACAAATTCCATAAATCGCTCTGAATTTCGTTCAACAGAAAATATTAAAAACAATTACAATTCGAGTTATACCTCGATGGTCTTAGGTTTTGGACTTTCATTGTTTCGCGGCGAAAGAATCGCAGTAACATTAGGTTTACGAGGCACTTATTCCTTCTCGGATTTCGTTTTAGAAAATAACGCAGGAACGGACAAATATTACGTTCTCGACGACGGCGTCTACGACCCAAGAAGAGATAATCTCACTTTCTCCCCAAAAGAACCAACAAATCCATTTACAACATTCGTTATTTTAGATGTAAATTATTATTTTGGGTTTTGGGGCGATGCTGCTTGCGGCAAAAAACGTTTAATGTTGTTCAAGTAAAACAAATTTTTAACTCTTCTCGGCGTTTTTCATTGCTCAAAGCAATGAAAAACGCTGTTAATTTTTTTGAAAAAAAATTAACAAAAATTAATATTGAATTTAAAAAATATTTGTTATCTTTGCGGCATTATTTATTTAACTTTTTTCAAAATGAAAAAATCTCGTTTTCTTTTTATTTGTTTTTTATTCTCGTTCTTTTTGAACGTAAATTTTGCAATAAGTGCAGATAATTCTGTTAGTCAAAATCAACAATTTTCTTTTACAGAAATGATTCCCGCCGAAAAACTTGATACTCTTGTTTTAAAAAACGGTGAGGAAATAAAATGTAAAATCATAGAAATTGGGACAACAGAGATTAAATATAAAAAATGGGATAATCTTGAGGGACCAACTATTGCAATTTTAAAATCTGACGTTTTTATGATAAAATATGCAAACGGAACTTCAGTAGTTGTTGTAACGCAGCCAACAACCAACACAAATACAGGGGAAAAAATTTCAGGCGATACTTGTATATTAGCCGCCAAAGACGCAAATGAACGCTATACAGCCAACGGACCTTTTTGGGGTGGTTGGTGGATGGGATTTTTATTCGGAATAATTGGGATATTACCGGCACTTATCATTTCTTTTACTTCTCCCAAAGAACACAATCTGAATATGCCCGCAGACAAAGCAACAAACTTGGAATATAAAAATTGTTATAAACAGCAAGCAGACAAAATTAAATCTGGACGCACTTGGAAAGGATTTTTAATAGGACTTGCTATTTTTGTTGTTATTCTTCTCCTTATTTAACATTTTTTCACAAATTCTTCTCAAAAAAATTTTTTCGAGAAGAATTTTATTTGTTCTAAAATTTTAAACTCAATCTTAGATTTAACATTCGGCTTGTCAAGTGATTCGGAACTGCGTACATTGTCGGAAGTGAAGCATTTTGATTATTCTCATTCGGCACAACAGAAATCCACAAATACGAAACCGTGTTGGAAAAACCTAATAAATTAAAAACTTCAAAACTCAAATACGCACTTTTGAGAAAACGAAACGGATTCGAAGCAGATAATTTTGTTTTTTCATCAATAAAAATTTTCGAAAAACCAATATCGACGCGTTTATACGAAGGCATTCGCAAAGTTGCTTTTCCTCTTTCCGTATTCGGCGGACCGAAGGGCAACTCCGAACCATAATACAAACTCAAATACATTTTATAAGAATCGTTGTTGGGCAAATAATCTTGAAAAAACAACGCAATATTTAAAAGTTGGTCGCTTGGTCGCGGAATATAACCAAAATCATCGCCGTCAATGTCTTCTTTTGTCTGCAAAAGAGAAATACTTGCCCAAGATTCTGTGCCTTCCACAAATTCGCCGTTCAAACGCAAATCGATGCCCGTTGCGTAACCCTTCGCAATTTGCCTCGCATAATATCGAATCCGAATGTTGTCAACTTCGTACGGAATCAAATTGTCTAATTTTTTATAATACAATTCCGCAATAAATTTAAACGGTCTATCCCAAATTTTCATATCATATTCGCTGCCCAAAACAAAATGAATCGACTTTTGAGACTTAATATTTTTATTTATATTGCCGTCAAAATCTCGCAATTCCCGGTAAAAAGGCGGTTGATAATAAAAACCTGTTAAAAATTTGAGAATAAATCTCTTCGAAACGGGATAAGAAATTGAAAAACGCGGCGAAAGTAAAAATTCTTTGTTAAAATCCCAATAATGAAAACGAATTCCTGCTGTTATTGAAAAATTTTGAACATCAGAAAAGGAGTAACAATCTTGAATATAGCCCGAAAGCCGCTGTGTGGTGAGAGAATTTTTTGCGTTAAAACTACGATTTAACGGAATATTTTTTTCATTATACGGAATAGAATAACCCGCAGAATCCATTAATTTCCACTCATTTAATTTATCAGAAATTGATTCTTGCTGAAATTTTATTCCCCATTGAATAAAATGATTTTCTGCTGTAAAATCTGCCTTGTGATTAATGTTTAAAACCGTCGCGGTGAGATAATTTCTCGCATGTTCGAGATAAGAACCATAACCTAAATTCAATAAACTATCGCCAAAACGCTCAGAACTCATCGTTTGGTCAAGTTCATTTAACAAATACAACCCAAAAATATCGTAAGTCTCAGTCTCTTGCGTTTGAAAAGATGACGCAATTAATTTTAATCGCAAATTTTTATTTGGGTGAAAATCGAAAGTCAAAGCACCGAATTGTGTGAAATATTCATCTTTTTCCTGCCCCGCAAAGTCAATATTGAGACTCACTGCATTTTGCAGCGTTCCAAAAGTTGTCTCGCGACTTTTTGGGATATATTTATACGAATTTTGAGAAATATTTGCCAAAAAAGCAACATCAAATTTCGAAGAAAATTTATAGGTCAGATAAGTTTGTATATCAAGAAAATTCGGGTTATATTCGCCTGATTCCTCAAGATTTTTCAACAAATATTTGGAACTTTTGTAACGAATTCCTGCGAGAAAAGTCAATTTTTCCTTAAATCCTGTTCCTTCAACGTGTGCGTTTGTGCCGAGCAAACTTCCTGAAACCGAACCACCGAATTCTATTGGGCGGCGATATTTGATGTCTAAAACTGATGACATTTTGTCATCATATTTTGATTCGAAACCGCCTGTCGAGAAGGAAATGGCAGAAACTAAATCAGAATTTAAAAAACTTAAACCCTCCTGCTGCCCCGAACGAATCAAAAAAGGACGATAAATTTCAATATCATTGACGTAAACCAAATTTTCATCAAAATTCCCACCTCTGACGCAATATTGAGAACTCAACTCGCTATGCGAGGAAACGCCTGCCGTCAGTTTTATCATCGTTTCGATAGAATTCCCCGAAGCGGAGGGCAACAACTGAACCACTTTTGGGTCTAACTTCACAATACTCACCTCGTTACGTTTTTTGTTATCAACAACAGAAATCTCGTTTAAATAAACTTCATCAATTTCTAACGAGATATTTTGTTCAATAAACAATCTTTTCTCGTCGGCAGAAATCGAAAACTCTTTTGCCACATAACCAATTAACGAAAAAATTAACGTAGAATTTTTTTTCGAAGAAATTTTCACCAAATATTTACCCGTCTCATCGCCCAAAACGCCTGTTGTTGTGCCTTGCAAAATAACATTTACACTTGGAATTGGTTTACCTTTAGAATCAGAAATGACACCAAAAATAGTAATTTCGTTTTGCGAAAATACAGGAAAAACGATAACAAAAACTAAAAACAAAAAAATGATTTGTTTTTTCATAAAAAATGTTAAAAAAATTTAGTCGATTTTCACCATATTTTCTGAAAATTTAAAAAATTATTTGTCTAAAAGTCCGCGACCTTGTTTTTTAATAATTCCTTGTTTTTGAAGTTTATTAAAAATTTTGTCTAAAATTCCGTTGATAAACGTACTACTTTTCTCGGTGCTGTACATTTTTGCGAGGTCTAAAAATTCGTTTATCGTTACTTTTGTCGGAATCGAAGGGAAAGTTACTGCCTCGGCAATTGCCAATTCCATTATTAGTCGGTCAATGAAGGCAACGCGTTCCAAATCCCAATTCTCGATATTTTCCTCAATTAAATCGTGATATTTCTGTTGATTCACAGAAACCATTCGAAATAATTTTTTTCCAAATTCTCTGTCGTCATCTTGTTTGTAAAGTTTAGGAAGCATTGCCCTTTGGTCGAAACCAATTTTAAACTCTTTTAACATTTTGACTATCATTGAGATAGCAAAGTCGATGTCGTCATTCCAAAACAAATCAGTTTCCTCAAGATGTTGATAAAGTGTCTCGCTGTTGTAAAAAATCTCGAAAAAAACGTATAAAATAAAACTTTTATCCACTTCATAACCCGAAATTTCCGATGTCATATAATTTTTATACACCTCCGAATCAGAGATTTCGAGAAACATTTGTTTAACCACATCGGGCGAAGTCTTCCAAGAAAATTCTACTTTACTCAAATAAGTTTTCAACGCAAGATTTTCGGCTAACTGCTTGATTAGTTGATTATTAACAAAACGCAAATTCGGATTCAAGTCTTCTTTTGTTGGAAGTTGCTTTTGTCTCGCAATCTCAAGACGACTGCTAGAATATTTTGCCGTTTCAATAACTAACTGCAACAAATAACAAAATAACTCGTGAAAACGTTGAAGACTTTTATCTAAATCCTTCTCTGCTTGAAAAACTGAAGTATTGCTTTGCATTGTGTGAGAAAATAAAATGTGCAACACTTTCATTCTAATAATTCTTCTGCTTATCATATAAAAAAATTTTCGCTGCAAAAATAAGAATTTTTACTCAAAAAATAAAATTTTTCAAATATTTTTTTCAAATCGAATAATTGCCGTTCTTGAAATCAAATTAAAAATCAAAACAATAACGAAAAGCACTAATGCCGAAAACATTAACGCAGAATCGTACTTTGGAATCGACAACATTTCTCCGTAATTGTTTGCGATTAACGCAGGAAGCGGATACCCGGGTTGTAAAGTACCGCTCGGAATTTGCGAAACATTCCCAACAACCATCAAAACCGCAATTGTTTCGCCGAAAGCACGAGCAAGACCAAGTGTTATCGCAGAGATTAGTCCAGGAAACGCTTTGCGAAGTATAACCAACTTTATCGTCTCCCACCGACTTGCACCTAAGGACAAAGATGCTTCAGTTAATTCGTCAGGAATACTGCGAAAAACCTCAATCATAATGTTTAAAATGAACGGAATTATCATTATCGCAAGAACTATTGCTCCTGCCATAATGCTGTAACCCGAAATTTGTTTTCCAAAAATCGGAGCAATATAATTTGCAATAAACGGAACAACTCCAACAACACCCCAAACGCCGTAAATTATTGAAGGAATTCCTGCCAAAATATCAATAATAGGACGCATAAAAGTTAAAAGCGTCTTCGGTGCATATTGCGTAAGGTGAATCGCAGATAACAAACAAATTGGTCCCGCAATGATTAAAGCAAGTAAAGTCACCCAAATCGAACTAATGATAAACGGTAATAACCCAAATTTTTCCTCTGAAGGTTTCCATTCTGTCGAAAATAATAAATCTAAGAGAGAATGATTTTCCAACAGCGGTTCAGACTTGAGATATAAACCGATTGCCATGATAAACGGCATCAAAAGAACAAACAACAGCCACAAAAGCATCCATCCGTTCACAATTTTATCTTTTTTGTGGCGGTTAATATTGATGATTTTGAGAGAATAAAGTTTATAATAGATAAAACGAAAAAAACGAATCATAAAAATCCACAAAATTTTGCTGCAAAGATACTATTTTTTATAAGAAAAGACAATTCTTATAAAAGAGAAATCAATTTTTGAGTGAAAAATTCGAAAAAAAACATTATTTTTGCCGCAAAAATTTCACAAAAATATTTTTCAATGGCAAAAAAAGCGTTTTTATTGGCAGGAATTTTATTAATTATTGACCAGATAATAAAAATTTGGGTAAAAACCAATATGCAACTTGAGGAACAATTTGCGGTTTTGGGACAATGGTTTTTTATTCGTTTCATAGAAAATTATGGAATGGCGTTTGGAATGGAATTCGGCGGAGAAATTGGAAAAATTATTCTTACAAGTTTTCGCTTTGTCGCTATTCTGGCTATTGCGTTTTACATTATTTATTTGGAAAAACACAAAGCACACAAAGGACTAATCTTTTGTATGGCGATGATTTTTGCAGGTGCGTTGGGCAATCTTGTTGATAGTATGTTTTATGGAATGATTTTTAACGATAGTTATGGACAAATTGCAACTTTTCTGCCGCAAAACGGCGGTTATTCGAGTTTTATGCACGGCAAAGTTGTTGATATGTTTTATGCACCGATAATTCGCGGACATTTTCCTGCCTGGTTTCCGTTTTGGGCGAATCAAAGTTTCGAATTCTTCCGACCAATATTTAATTTTGCCGATGCGTGTATTACGTCAGGCGTTTTTACGGTGATTATTTTTCAGAGAAAATTTTTCAAAAAATAAAATTCCCATTCAGAAAAGTGTTGCCATCGCTTAAAACGATGGCAATTTTTTTTATTTTCCTACAAAAATAAACGGCGACCAGAAAAATTGCAAAAAAAGTTTTCATAAAATGAACTTTTTAAATTAAACTTTGCAAAAATAAGAAATTATTTTACTTTTAAATCATTTTTTTCCATTTTTTCGTAAAATTGTTGAATAATTGCTTTTAATTTCGACTCCATTTTTGCAGAAATCATCAAATTTGAGTCAACTAAATTATTTTGTAACCATTTATCGCGTTTATAATTGAAAAAACCAACAGATTTTTCACCATCAAAAAGTAAAATATTCGGTTTTTCAACAATTTGATACAACCCATTTTGAAACATTACCGCAAAACGTTGAAGCGAATCTCGAAAAATACTATTTCCAAAAGAAACAATTTTTGTTGAACAATGCAAATAATCAACAACTGAAGGAAAAATATCAATTTGCTGCACAAGAAGAGAATCATTTTTACCTTTCAAAGTCGAATCTTGCGGATGAAAAAACAAAATCGGCACAGAATATTTCCCAATTCTATTTTTAAAATCCTTCGAAAACGCCGGTCCAGGATGGTCGGCAGTTAAAATAAACAAAGTATTTGAAAACCAATCAGTTTTTTTCGCTTCTTGAAAAAATTTTCGCAACGAAAAATCTGCGTAACGAATCGATTTGTGAATTTCTAAACTTCCTTCGGCAAAAAAATGTTGATATTTCTGCGGAATTTTATAAGGATGATGCGAGGAAAGAGTCATTATGCAAGAAAAAAACGGCTTTTTCATCATTTTCATTTTTTCAACGGCAAAAGAAAAAAACGAATCATCAAAAATTCCCCAACTTCCATCAAAATCTTTGTCATTTTTATATTCGGTGCGACCAAAATAATTGTCAAAACCTGCCACTTTCGAAAAATTATCAAAACCAAGCGAACCGTTTGTTGCTCCGTGAAAAAATGCCGACGAATAACCAAATTGTTTCAAAATCGAAGGCAAAGAATTTATCGAATTGTCAATATAATATGAAGTAATAAACGGCTCGTCCATCAGGGCAGGAATACTCGCACAAACTGACGGAATTGCCTCAATAGATTGCGTGCCATTGGAAAAACCTTCCGTGAACAAAAGTCCCTGAGCGGCAAGCGAATCAAAAAACGGCGTAAAACTTTCCCTCGCACCGCAACAACCGATATATTCTCTCGAAAAACTTTCCAAAATTATCACAACAACATTCGTTTTGCGAATATTTTCAGAAAATGTAAACTCTATTTCGGGAGAAAAAATTGTGTCAAGAATATTTTTTGCGAAATATTGTCTCGTTTCCAAAGGTTCTTTGTCCAAAGTTTTCATTATTGAAAATGGCGTGTTCAAAATTAACGGAATATTTTGCGGCGAAGTGTATTTTGCAGCGGTAATAATGCTAATTGGTTTCATTTGTAAACCGCCGCGAGCGGCGACTAACCACAAAAAACACCCCAAAATGAAAATTAAACTTTCAAAAATGAACGTTTTTTTAGTGTTTTTTAACTTTTCTTTTGAAAAATTAGGATAAAAATAATATAATAAAAATCCTAAAACCAAACTGATGACTAAGACGAACCAAAAATCCTTGAGAAATTCGGGTAAAAGTCTAACGGCATCTGCTTGAACTTTGTCATTTCCGCCGAATAATTTTAAAGTATATGCAGTTGAGCGTTTGCCGATGAATTTAAAATATTCTGCGTCAGCAATATTTGAGAATAAAAACAACGAATTGATAAAAACGAAAAGAAATTTTAATATTTTTTGATAAATTTTAACATTTCGAAACGAAAAAGGAATTAAATGTAAAAAAATAATTAAAATATTAGTCCAAACAATTGTCGAAATATCGAATCGGAGTCCGAAGAAAAAAATTTTTAACAACTCAGAAGCAGAAATATTTTCAAAAGCATTGAAATTTAAAAGTAAAAAAATTCCTCTTGCGAGAGAATACAAAATTAAAAGTAAAAATAAACGTTTAATTAATGTTAAACTATGTGAAAAAATCATAAAATTTTGTTTAAAGAATTTACAAAGTTAAAAAGTTTTTTGAAAAAAAAATTAATTTTGAAAAAATTTTAACAAAAAAAAACCCTGACAACACAAAAAATTGTCAGGGTTTAACGCAAAATTAGTCTTTTTTTTCTTTTTCGACTCGTTCTGCTTGTTTTTTGAGATGTTTTTCGTAACGATTTCGAAATTTATCTACACGGCCAGCCGTATCAAGTAACTTCATTTTGCCCGTATAATACGGATGCGAGGCACTGGAGATTTCCAATTTTATCAACGGATAAGTCACGCCGTCAATAACGATTGTATCTTTTGTTCTGACTGCCGATTTTGTCAGAAAACAATGATCATTCGATAAATCTTTGAACGCAACTAAGCGGTAATCTTTGGGATGAATGTCTTTTTTCATAAATAGAAATAAAGCAAAAAATTTTTTGCAAAAGTAAAACAATTTTTCGAATTTGCAAAAAAAAATTACAAATTAATTTTTATTTTTCAAAATTTCATACGCAACAGCAATTTTATCAAACATTTGTCTTGCCCGCAAAATTGCTTCTTCGCCCAAATGCTCGTATTTGTCGGGGTGATAAGTTTGTGCCAAGCGATAATAAGAATGTTTAATCTCTTCAAAACTCGCACTTTCTGAAACATTTAATATTTCGCAAGCATATAAAATTTGTGAATTTTTGTTAATTTCTGTAAAAGTTTGTGAATTTTCATTAAAATTTTCTGTTGGTTTAACAAACATTTTGCGGATTTTCTCAAAATTGACTTTCAAAATTCCGAGATGCTTCGAAATGAAACGCAAAAATTCGTCTTCTTTGTCCGAAAATTGTTTATCTGCCGCAGCAATCCGAAATAATTGATACAAAATTCTTATTTTTTCAGAATGCGGCAAGCGAAAACATTTTTTACATTCCTTCGCAACGTTGAAATTTGTTTTCGAAAATATTTCTAAATTTTTTATTCCCTCATTTTTTAATTTTTCGCCGTATTCTTTTTCCAAAAAATTCGCAAAACGTTCAATTTTTTCATCTTTATCCGAATCATCAACTTTTATCATTTCAGAAACAAAAATATAAAACGCTTTTCGCACCCAAAAAAATTTTGCAAAATTAAGTTTTTTCAAATTTTCTGAGTTTGAAGTGTTTTTTGAAAAAATAGAAGTAAATATTTTCTCAAAAATTTCTGCAAAACTATCTGAAAAATAAAACAAAATAATAAAAATGAGATAAACTAAGAATAAAATACGAAAAAAAGAACTTGAACTATGAATTGCAAAAATAATAAACAAAGCAACGCCTGCGTAGAAAAAAAATATTCCTAACTCTGCATCTCGTTTCATAAAATTTCATAAAAAATAAAAAATTATCACTCAAAAAAGTGATAATTTTTCGAAAAATTAATGTTTAACAATTAATTTTTTTGCTTTGATAGTTTTTCCTGCCACCGTTAAAGAGTAAAAATACACTCCTGACGGCAAATCGCTGACGTTGCAATTTATTTCGCGCGAATTAGGTGTTAATTGTAATTTTTTCACCAAAATTCCTGCGATGTTAAAAATCTGAATTGTCGCTGCCGAATTTTCAATAATGTATGAGAAAGTAATTTTTGCATCTGCGGGATTTGGGAAAACGTTTAAATCTGTGCTTTCTGTTTTTTCGATTCGAGAAGGCGTGAGATAATCAAATTGTACGGTAACCTTTGCAGAATCGGAGGTTTGGTCGGCATCGAAAAAAGTGTACACAATTGTTGTTGTTCCGCGGTGAAATTTTGGGGAATATTCACCGTAAAAGTTTTTTGTCAATGTTGTTGCTCCTGCGTCGATGGAAAACGCATTCGGCGAGGTAAAAACGGTTGTTGGATAGCAATTTTCTCCCCAGCAAAATAAATTTTCTGTATTTTGTATCACAGAAATTTCTCGTTTTTTCACTTTGACATTTTTTGCAGCGGCACTTTTGTTTTTCACTAAAACGTATGCTTTCATAATTCCGTCTGTCGAAGTGTCGGAACAGCGAATCGTTTTACCCGTGATGTCGTTTTTGTCTTTGTCTAACAAAACGAAACTTTGCGATTTTACCTCAAAACCAAGCAACAAGATTGCAAAAGAGAAATAAAAAATCAGATGTGCGAATTTGTGTTTCATTGAGTTTTGTAAAAAAATATTAAAAAAAATTCAGGGCAAATATACAATTTTTTTTTATTCTGTGAGTAATTTTTGTCTCAAAATTTCATAATCTTCAGACAAATAAAACGAACACAACGAAGCAATTCGAATGGCTAACTCTTGGAAAATAAACGTTTTATCTATATTTTGCTTCAACAAAACTGTTCTTAAACCTTGCGATTCGGCTGTTGAAAATTCTGCGGAATAGCGTTTTGACGTTAAAAATATTCCGCGAATAGCAGCTTTTAAATCGCCGCAAAAAACAAGTCCTGCTCGGTCTGATGTCAATAACATTAATCGTGAGGTTGCCATTAATTCTTGTTCTTTCTCTTGTTTTGCGGAAGTTTTTTTCGCCGAATTTTTGTAAACATCAATAACTTGCGTTGTAAAACTCATTGCATCTTTAGTTTTTGACCCGATATTTCCGATTTTTTGCAAAATTGTTCCGACAAGATAAAATCGCGAGATTTTGCCGATTGCTTTTCCCAAAAGTCCTGCGGCGGGCAACAACAAAAGCAACGCATCCAAGAGCCAAGTGCCTTTGTCCAACGCACCTTTCCAAATATCAGACGAGGTGAAACGCGTGTGTTTGAAAAATAAGTGCGAAAATTCCGTTCCCAAAACAAATAACCACTCTTTTGGAGTCAAAAAATTCGGAGAATCGGGCAATAAATGGTCATTTCCGATGAATAAACACGGCGGCTGTTCTTCAAAACAATGAACTCCAATATTTTTTTCGCCTCTTGTAACAAAAATTTCGACCTCAGGAAGTTGAAAAGCATTCTGAATCTGCGATGTCATCTCAATTAAACCTGAAAAATTTTTTTCAGTAACAATTTCGGAATACGATTTTATTGTTTCGAGATTCGGCGTTTCAGTTTTTGCCAGCCATTTTTGCAAATTCTCAAACCACGAAGAATTTTTACTCGCAGGATGTTGCAAATGCGTTTCAATTAATTCTTTGGGCAAAATGTTAAATTTCTCCAAAACAAATTCGGAATTTTCTGTCGGTTGTAAACCTTGAAGTTCAAGTAATTCATTGATAATCAACGCTTTATCTCTCAATTTTCCTTCGCTAATATCAATTAAAGTTTCGATTCGATTTTTCACCAACGGCTGCAAACGCGCCAGTTGCACCATATTGGGAAGTGCTTTTTCCTTTGCCTGAGCCGAGATTAACAACTCAATTATCGCAATTTTTAATTGTTGACCGCTGTTTTCGCTTGTAAAATCAACATCTTGAGATGGAATAACTTCCAAAAGAACCTCTTCGGGCAATTCTTTTAAACGTTTTTCCAAAATCGAAGTTGCCTCGTGCCGCAAATTGCAAAGCAAAAGATGATGACAAAACTGAATATCAAACAAAACCTGACTTATTGAGTCGCTGTTTTGTGAAAGAAAATTTTCCCGCACTTCGCGGTGAATGTTCAATAATCTCTCGAAATGCACCGATTCTTCGGCAAGTTCGAACATTAATTCGACCAAAGCCACGCTATCTAAAATCGCAATTTTCCATTCCAAAAGCCACGCAATAAACCATTTATCGCTTTCGGGAAGGTCTAAAATTTCCTTGAGATATTTTAACAAATTATTAGAATCACTTTTCACAAAATCTTTGTCCTTATCAAAATGATTCGCAAACGGCAAAAATGACAAAATAAAATCATCAAAAATCGAAGGTTTAGATTCGGCAATTAAACGAATCCACGCAGAGGTCGATTGTTGAAAAATTTTTTCGTTAGTTAAATAATTTAAACGAGCAATCTCGCGAATCCGATTTTCTGCCTCGTAACTCGTTGATAATTTGATATTTTCGAAAAGTGAAACATTTGTCAAAGAACTTGTCCACTCAATCTCGCCTGCTTTGATAGAATGATGTAAAAGTTCATTTTTCACTTCTAACGGCTTGATACTCAACGAGATAAATTCCTCAATGTTATGATTTTCGTCGAAACCAACTAAAAACGAAGTTTTTGAAGTTAACAAATATTTCCAATCTAATTTATTTTCGATTTTAGGATTTTTCACTTCAGAAACGTTTAAAAAACTCAATAACATTTCGTTTTCATCGCAAAACGTATAAAACCAAATTTTTTCGAATTTCGACATTTCCTCAACGTAGCGGTTTTCAAGAATACCGTTTTTCAAATTCTTCTCGGCAAACAAAATATTTTGCAAATAATCTGCGATAAATTGCGAGATTTCCTCGCGATTCGAAAGATTTAAGAATCTCCCGATTTGTCCTTTCCAGTCTGCTTCTTTTTTTGTCTGCCATTCGAGAGGTTTGATGTTGAAAATCAACTGATTAGGAACAACGGTGAGGTACAATAAAAACGTACTTCGCAACCCAATAGATGAAATAAAACCTTTTGTGGCTCGATATTGAACAATAATTGTGTCGGTTTCGGGATACAAAATTAGGATTTCGAATTTCAAATTTTCGCGTAAAAAACGAATTAAATTGTCGCTAAATAATTGAAAATCAAAGGATTCCGATGTGAAAAATGAGTATCCTTCTTGTAATAAAAATAATCGCGGTGAGAATTCAGTTTTCTCGTCAATTAAACGCTGAATTTCTGTTTGTTTATATTCTGAAATTTTTTGCGAAAAATCTTTCATTGAAAAAAAGTTTAAATTTTTTTACAAAGATAAGAAAAATTTTTGAAAAAATAAAATTTGCGAAAAATGTTTTTCTCAAAAAAAAATTATATTTTTGCACTCGAAAAATAAAAATTTTAAAATTTATGCGTTTAAAAACTCTCGATTTGTATATTATCAAAAAATTTTTGGGAACATTTTTTTATGCCATCGGACTAATCATTAGCATTGCGATAATCTTTGATATTTCGGAGAAATTGGACGATTTTATGCAGAAAAAACCGCCCTTGAGTGCGATAATTATTGATTATTATTTGAATTTTATTCCTTATTGGGTGAATCAGTTTAGTTATCTGTTTATTTTTATTTCGGTGATTTTTTTCACCTCACGAATGGCTTCGAACACCGAGATTGTCGCTATTTTGGGCAGCGGAGTAAGTTTTGCGAGATTGATGTTTCCGTATTTTGTCTCGGCAACGGTTCTGGCGGGTTTTATTTTTCTCTTGGGAAATTACGTGATTCCTTACTCTGTGAAGGTGAAATTGAAATTCGAAAATTTGTATATCAAAAATCCGTATTACAACGATGAACGCAATATTCACCGACAAATTCAGCCGGGAACGTTTATTTATATGGAAAATTACAACAACACTTCGAACACGGGCAGACGTTTTTCGTTGGAGCGTTTCGAGGATAAACAATTGAAACTCAAAATTTTCGGCGAAATTATTCAATGGGACAGCACTCAACGTTGTTGGCAGATTCAAAATTATTATCTCCGTATTATTGAAAAAGACCGAGAAATTATTCGTCGCGGCGATAAACTTGATACGGTTTTAAATTTGCGAACATCCGATTTTAGTGAGCGAAATAATATTTGCGAAACGATGAATCTCAATAAATTGAATCAATTTATTGAGGAGAAAAGACTTCGCGGCGAGCGCATCGAAGAGTTTCAAATGGAGAAATATCGGCGTTTGGTTGCTCCGTTTGGTGCGTTTATTATGACTCTTTTGGGCGTAACAGTTGCGTCTCGAAAGGTTCGAGGCGGCATTGGGCTTCATATCGGAATCGGACTAACATTGAGTTTTGGTTATCTCTTATTTTTACAAATTTCGAGACAATTTGCTGTGTCAGGTGGACTTCATCCGTTGTTGGCAATTTCTATTCCGAATGTTATTTTTGCAATTATTGGGGCAATTTTGTACCGTTTGGCTCAGAAATAGAGAGAACATCTGTCCAAATAATGCCGTATAAATACGAATCTTCGAATTTTCTCTGAATAAAGAAATTTTTTCGAAGCAAACCTTCTCGTTGAAAATGAGATTTTTCCATCACGCGACAGCCCACTACATTTCCCGTATAAACTTGCCCTTCAAGACGCTGCAATTTTAACTCGAAAAATGCGTATCGCAACATTGCTCCAACCGCCTCGGTCATCAAACCTTGATTCCAAAACGGTTTAGCAAGCAAAAAGTGAATTACTCCGAATTGATGTCGAACATTGAGATGCGAAAGTCCAATTACTCCGATAATTTTTTCGGAATTTAACAACGAGATGCCGAGAAAAATTTGTTCACCTCTTTGAAAACCTTTTTCGAAATTCCGAATCATTCTTCGGGTCTGAGCCACGCGCAAGTGAGGTTCATTATCTGTAAATTGAATTATCTCCTCGTTAGAGTAAAGTTCAAATAAATCGTAACAATGCGATAATGAAATTCGCTGCAATTTCAGGCGGGCTGTGGTTTGAGTTTGAAAATTAAAAGTATATCTAAACATAATTTTAGAAAAAAGGTAGCACAAAAGACGAAATGCTACCCAATTTTTACAGAATTTTTAGGCTTTGTGTCTCTTTTCGTCAGAAACTGTTAATCTTTTTCGTCCTTTTGCTCTGCGAGACGATAAAACTTTGCGTCCATTGTGAGAAGACATACGTTCTCTAAAACCGTGTTTATTTCGGCGTTTGCGAATTGAAGGTTGAAACGTTCTTTTCATTGCGAAAATGTATTAATACAAAAATTTTTCTTATTTTTGGGGCTGCAAAAATAGAGATATTTTTTGAAGTTTCCAAATTTTATTTAAAGTTTTTCGAGAAAATTTGGGATAAAAGGCAAAAAATTAATAATTTTTAACTTTTCGAAAATAAAAATGACCAATGAATTCTAAAATTTTTTGGATAACGTACAAAAATGTTCCAATTTTATATACTAATTGGAGTAATTTCCCTACAGAAAAAGAATTTCTTGATGCAACAAAAGAGACAACAAATTTTGTCGTTGAACAAAATTTGGGCAATTTATTAGAACTCGTTGACGTTACAGATTCAGTTACGACCACCGAAATTATCAAAGCGAGCAAAGAAGCAGCCATTTTAACGAAACCTTTTAACAAAAAAAAGGCTGTCATCGGTATTTCGGGGTTAAAACGAATTTTATTGAACGCAGTAAATCGAATTGCGTCAGAGAAAATTGTTGCTTTCGAAACGAAAGAACAAGCACTCGAATGGTTAATTAAACTGTAACCTCTTCATTATCAATTGAATACCATTCTGAAAACGAAGTTTCTGTTTCCTGTAATTTTAAACAAAAAAGTTTAACATTACAGGGAAGATGTTTTTTCAAAATTTCAGAAAAATAGATAAGCAAATTCTCGCAAGTTGGCTGAAACGAAGTAAAAAGACATTCTTGCTCCAAATTGTCAAAAAATTTTTTGTACTCAGAGTTTTCGTTTAACATTAAATGATGGTCTAACTTGTTGATAATTCGTTCGTTAACAATTTTTTTTAAATCTCCAAAATCCATCACCATTCCGTTTTTGTGGTTTTTCGAATCGAAAATGGGTTCGCCGATAATTGTAACGAATAATTTGTAAGAATGTCCGTGAATATTGCGGCATTTTCCGTCATAATTAAAAAGTGCGTGTGCCATTTCGAAATCGAAAATTTTTGTCAAGCGAATTTTTGTCATTTTTTAAACAAAATTAAGAAAAATTAAGAATTATTTGCCGAGATAAATCAACAAAATATTAATATCTGACGGCGAAACACCTGAAATTCTTGATGCTTGCCCGATAGTTTGCGGGCGAATTTTCGACAATTTCTGTCTTCCTTCCGTAGAAAGTGAGTGAATTCTTTCATAATCCATATTTTCTCGAATCTCAATATGCTCCAAACGCCGCAATTTTTCCGCAATAATTTGTTCGCGTTCAATATAACCTTTGTATTTGATTTCAATTTCAACGGCTTCAATGATTTCTGAAATATTTATCGGCGATTCCTTCGCAATTTTTTCATAAGGTTTCAGAAAATGCAGAAAAGAATTTAACGACAACTCAGGACGAAGGATTAATTGCGATAATTTCACCGAATGCTGCAACAGAGAGGAGTTAAATGTTTCCAAAAAAGGATTTATCTCGTCTGCTTTTACTAAAAATTGATTCGCAAAATCGACAAATTCCTTAATTGCGTTTTGTTTAAACTGCAAAATATTTTTTCGTTCAGAATTTGCGAGTCCAATTTCGAAACTTTTCTGTGTTAAACGAAAATCTGCGTTGTCTTGTCTCAATAAAATTCGATATTCCGCCCGCGAAGTAAACATTCGATACGGTTCATCAACGCCTTTTGTGATTAAATCATCAATTAAAACGCCGATATATGCCTCATCTCTTGCGAGAATAAAATTTTTATTCGAAAAAATTTTGCGATGTGCGTTAATTCCTGCCATTAAACCTTGAGCGGCGGCTTCTTCGTAGCCTGTTGTTCCATTGACTTGCCCTGCGAAATACAAATTTTCAATAATTTTCGATTCTAAGGTAGGTAAAAGTTGTGTTGGTTGGAAAAAATCGTACTCAATTGCGTATCCTGGACGATAAATTTTTGCGTTTTCGAGACCGTTGATATTTCTGATGGCTTGATATTGAACTTCTAAGGGCAAAGAAGACGAAAAACCGTTGAGATAATATTCATTTGTGGTTAAACCTTCGGGTTCGATGAAAAGTTGATGTTTATCTTTGTCGGAAAAAGTAACTAATTTCGTTTCGATGCTGGGGCAATATCTTGGTCCGATGCTTTTAATTGTGCCGTTGAAAAGCGGCGATTCGTTAAAACCTGTTTTTAAAATATTGTGAACATTTTCGTTTGTGTAAGTTATCCAACAGGATTGTTGCGGCAAAAATTCGTTGATATGCGGGAGATAGGAAAATTTTTCGATGGGAAAATCGCCTTCTTGCTTGATAAGTTTTGAGAAATCAATGGTTCTTCCGTCAATTCTTGCGGGTGTTCCTGTTTTCATTCTGTCGGTTTCCATTCCGAGAGATTTTAATTGTTCGGTTATTCCAGTTGAAGCGGGTTCGGAGATTCTGCCGCCGACGGTCTGACTTTTTCCAACGTGAATTAAACCGTTGAGAAATGTTCCTGCCGTGAGAATGACGGTTTGAGCGAAAAATTCTATTCCGAGATGCGTTTTTATTCCTTTAACTTTTTGATTTTCAATGATTAAACTGTCTACGTTGTCTTGCCAAAAGTCGAGATGTTGTAAATTTTCGAGAATTTTTCTCCACTCAATAGAGAATAAAACTCTGTCGCATTGTGCGCGTGGACTCCACATTGCGGGACCTTTGGAGCGGTTTAACATTCGAAATTGAATCATTGTTTTGTCGGTAATTATTCCTGAATAGCCGCCGAGTGCGTCTATTTCGCGGACTAATTGTCCTTTTGCGATTCCGCCCATTGCGGGGTTGCAAGACATTTGTGCCATTTTAGTCATATCCATTGTTACGAGCAAGGTTTTTGAACCTAAATTTGCTGCCGCGGCGGCTGCCTCGCAACCTGCGTGTCCTGCACCGATAACTATTACGTCGTAATATTGAGGAGACATTTTTAAATAAAAAATTTTGCGGCAAAATTAAGAAAAATTTTGGTAAAAAACGAAAAACTTCAAGATTTTTGCGAATCTTGAAATTTTGTTTATAAATTTTCTGGTGGTTTGTCGGAGTAAAAACGTTGAGTCAACCATTTAATTATGTGTTTCATTAAACGGACTAACTGACTCTCGACTGCGTTATTTTCTTTTGCCATTTTTAAGATGCAAGTTTTAATTTTTCCTCTTGTAACATTCGTTCTTCCCACAAACAAAGATATTCCTTCTCAAAAACTTCGTACCAAGACAGAGAATTGACAGAAGTTTTTTTCACCCAAATTTCTGCCTGTTTTTTTGAAAACGCAAAAACTTCATCCCAAATACTTTTTATAAAATCGTCAGTGCTACACTCAACATTTTTGCGGGCATACTCAATATTATCTCGCAACTGTTCAATTCTGTTTGCCCAACGACCAATTCTGTATTTTGAATTCGTGATACCTTTGATAATCAATATCATAAGTTCTGTCAAATAACGACTTACCTCAAATTTTTCGTCAATAGTTGCGTAATGATGTAATTTGTGAATTCCGATTTTTGCGTTTTCGATATCGCCGCAATCGATTAAACGTTTAATTTCACAAATCATTTGATAATCGGCAATAACTGCCATTTCGTCCCAACGGTCTAACTGTAAATTTTCATTTTCCATAGAAAAATTCTTTTTTTGCGAAATTAATAAATGTAGGGACAATTTGCAAATTATTTCTGTTTAATTTTGCGAATTGTCCCCATTTTTATTTTGCGAATATTATTTTATTTGATTCGCATTTTGTAAAATGAACGCCAAACAAAAACAAGAGCAATGGCAAAAAATATTAATCCGACATACGTTGCGATGCCTCGAAAAGCATCAGAAATTGCAATTTCCATTGCCAAAAGTCCGAATAAAGTAGTAAACTTAATTATCGGATTCATCGCAACAGACGAAGTATCTTTGAATGGGTCGCCTACGGTATCACCGACAACGCAAGCATTGTGTAATTCTGTGCCTTTTTCTTTCAAATCAACTTCAACAACTTTCTTTGCGTTGTCCCAACAACCACCTGCATTTGCCATGAAAATTGCTTGAAACAACCCAAAAACAGCAATCGAAATCAAATACGCAATAAAAAACGCAACTGCCGCAGATACCTTCGCTTTTAGAACAATATTATCACCTGCCGCAGAAATATCGCCCGGAGCAGACAAAAACGCAAACGCAAGAGCAAAAGAAAAGACAGCAATAAAAATGTTAAACATCCCTTTTTGGGCATATTGCGTACAAATTTTTACTACTTGCTTCGATTTCTCTATTGACGCACTCAAACTGGCATTTTCATCCAAATTGATATTTTTCTTTATATATTCCACCGCTTGATACGCTCCTGTAGTTACCGCCTGAATGGAAGCACCTGTAAACCAATAAATTACTGCTCCACCGCAAAGTAAACCAAAAATCGTGTAAGGGTTCAATAAATTCAAAATCAATTCAGGTTCAATTCCGAGTTTATTTTTGATAACTAATATCAATGAAAATATCATTGTTGTTGCACCGACAACCGCTGTTCCGATTAATACGGGTTTGGCGGTTGCTTTAAAAGTATTTCCTGCTCCGTCATTTGCCTCAAGATAATGTTTCGCCTTATCGAAATCGGGTTTAAAACCGAAGTCTCTTTCTATTTCTTTGTCAACATCTTTGCGAGATTCTATCAACGAAAGTTCATAAACTGACTGTGCGTTGTCGGTTACAGGTCCATAACTGTCTACTGCGATAGTTACTGGTCCCATTCCCAAAAATCCGAAGGCAACTAAACCGAAAGCAAAAATTGATTCGTAATGCATAAAATTGTTTAATCCTTTCGAACTCACATAAAAAGCGATGAACATCAACAGGAGAAAAACCATTCCTTTCCAAAAAGCACTAAAATTTCCTGCAACTAATCCTGACAAAATGTTCAATGAAGGACCACCTTGACGTGAAGCAATAACAACTTCTTTTACGTGAGCCGATTTCGGTGAAGTGAACAGTTTTGTAAACTCAGGAATCAATGCGGCACCTAATGTGCCGCAACTAATTATCACAGAAAGAGTAAACCATAACTCATGAGGCAAATGCCCAATTAAAATTTTGCTGATGATAAAAGTTGCAGCGATAGATAAAATGGAGCTTATCCACACTAACGAGGTTAAAGGTTCTTCGAAATCCATTTCATCTTTGTCCGAATAACGAAGTTTACTGATAAAACGGTTGATGTAAAACGCAACAATGGAGGTAAAAATCATTAAAATACGCATCGCAAAAATCCAGGTCAACAATTCTTTTTGATTTTCGACATCCATTACGGCAAGAACAATAAAACTTATTAACGCAACGCCTGTTACGCCATAAGTTTCGAAACCGTCTGCTGTCGGACCAACACTGTCGCCTGCATTATCGCCTGTGCAGTCAGCAATAACTCCAGGATTTCGCGGGTCGTCTTCTTTGATTTTGAACACAATTTTCATCAAGTCAGAACCAATATCGGCAATTTTTGTGAAAATGCCGCCCGCAATACGCAACGCACTTGCTCCCAACGACTCGCCGATAGCGAAACCAAGAAAACTTGCTCCAGCATGCTCGCGAGGAACGAATAATAAAATTATCAACATCATTATTAACTCGACACAAATCAATAAAACGCCGATACTCATTCCTGCGTCAAGAGGAATATTCAACAACTTCAAGGGTTTTCGCTCCAACGAGGCAAAAGCCATTCGACTATTCGCAAGAGTATTCATTCGTATTCCGAACCACGCAACGCCATAAGAACCAAGAATACCAATAACCGTCCAGAAAAGAATCAAAACTACGCCGCCGAAACCTGTTTCCTGCAGATAACCAAAGTAAAAACCGATACATACAGCAATGAAAACAAATAAAATAGCGAGAAATTTGCCCTGCTGAGTGAGATAAGTTTTACAAGTCTCAAAAATTGTACCTGCCACATCCAACATTGACTGATGGGCTTTGAGGTTTCGCACTTTGTAATATTGATAAACCCCAAACAATAATCCCAAAAAACACATCGCAAAACCAAACATCAACAATGAATTTTGCGAATCCGAAAGAGATGGAATTTTTAAATCTGCTTCACTTGCCCAAGTTGTAAAAGGCAATAGAAGAGATAACAGAAAGAGAAATTTCTTTTTCATTTCTTCAAATTTTTTTTGTTTATAACATTTTTTATTGTTTTGCAAAAATAGAAAACTTTAATTAAAAAACAAATTTTTCGCAAAAAATTTTTCGCAAAAAAAGTAAAAATGAAATTTTTTTAATAATTTTTAAAAAATTTTTTATTTTTGAGTAAAAAATTTAAAAAAAAATTATACTTTTGCCCTATAATTTAAAAAAAAATTACTCGTATGAAAAAATTATTGTTTTCATTCTTTACTTTTCTTTTGGGAATATTTTCGTTGTATTCTCAAGGTTGTTCCGATTTGTTTATCTCGGAATATGTTGAAGGAGGCGGCAACAACAAAGCCATCGAAATCTATAACCCAACTAAAAATCCCATTTCTCTGTCAACGTATATTTTGTGTCGTTACAGCAATGGCAGCCTGACAATCACTGCGTCAGTTTCATTGTCAGGTGCAACAATTCCCTCCTACGGCACAAGAGTCATTGTTTTAGACAAGAGAACGCCAGGATTAATAGGGCAAGACACAATGGTTGATTTAAAATTACAAGCAAAAGCAGACACTTTTTTGTGTCCCATTTACAACGACAACAGCGTGATGTACTTCAATGGCAATGACGCAGTGACACTCGAAAAAGTTGACGGAACTTTGGTTGATATTTTTGGAAAAATCGGCGAAAATCCTGCCATCGGAAACGGAACAGGCAGCGAAGGCGGTTGGACGAATAGAGATACTTTAAATTATTGCTCAGGCCCCAAATACTGGACTGCTTGGACAATGAACCACACAATGATTCGCAAAAAAGCCGTTAAAAAAGGTGTTGTCTCGAATCCTGCAAGTTTTAATGCCTCAGTAGAATGGGATACTTTACCCAACAACACTTTTACCAATCTCAAAACGCATACTTGCGACTGCAGCCAAGTTTCTGTTCAAGAAATTTCGGAAAAACCACACAACGCATTTTTCTTCCCAAATCCTGCAGTTAATCAGAATTTTTTAGTAAAAGCAACGCACATTATCGCTAATGTTGAGGTAACAAATATTTCGGGACAAACAATTTACAAAAAACAAAATCCCGACCAACGCGGCGATATGACGGTCAATTTAGGAAATTGTGCATCAGGAATGTATTTTGTAAAAATTACGTTCGCAGATAAAACGGTTATCACCGAAAAGATTTTTGTAAAATAATTTTTCAAATTCTTCAAAAACCCGCAAAAAATCTTGCGGGTTTTTATAACTCTAATTTAAAAAAATTTATGAAACGATTTTTTTTTCTTTTCATTTTTCAAATTTGTTTTCTCTCAATTTTTGCACAGAAAACTCAAATTTCGGGAATAATTCGAGATTCAGAAAGTAAAGAATCTTTGCCCAACGCAACCATTTGGTTTGCAGATGGAATCGGTACGGTCACCGACATTGATGGAAATTTTTCTATCGAAGTGAACAACGGCACTTATAATGTTAAAATCTCTTTTGTTGGTTATGAAACCGTAATGCAAAAAGTTGATGCAGCGGGAACGCCTATTGCGTTAAATACCGATTTGAATCCCTCCATTGCGTTGGAAGAAGTGCGTGTTACCGCAGACGTTGCGCGTGCAAGAGAAACACCTGTTGCCTTCACAAATATTTTACCTGCCAAAATCGAGGAGCAAATTGCAGGTAGAGACTTGCCGATGGTTCTCAACACAACACCCGGCGTTTACGCAACACAGCAAGGCGGCGGAGACGGTGACGCAAGAATCACAATTCGAGGTTTTACTCAACGAAATGTCGCAGTAATGTTAGACGGAATTCCTGTCAATGATATGGAAAATGGTTGGGTTTATTGGTCTAATTGGTTCGGACTTGATGCAGTAACGCGTTCTGTTCAAGTACAACGCGGACTCGGTGCCTCAAAACTTGCACTTCCTTCTGTCGGCGGAACAATGAACATTATGAGTAAAGGTATCGAAGACAAAAAAGGAATCACCGTCAAGCAAGAAGTCGGAAGCGGCGGTGCTTTGCGTACCTCGTTAGGTTTAACATCAGGAAAATTAGCAAACGGATGGGGAGTAACACTTGCTTTTTCGTACAAAAAAAGCGATGGACTTGTCGACCAAACTTGGAGCGAAGGTTGGTTTTACTTCGTCAGAATCGACAAACGAATCGGAAAACACTTATTTACCGTCTCCGCTCTCGGTGCTCCGCAAGAACACGGACAAAGAAGTTATAAATCTTCTATCGCAACTTTCGACAAAAAATACGGTGCAAGTATTTTCGATGGCGATAAAAAATTATATGAACTCGCAAGTCAATATGATGCGGTGAAAAAATATTCTTTCGACCCTAAGAATCAAGATAAAGTAGTGAAAATCTTATCCGATTTCGAAACTGCTTATCCTCAGTATATTAATTCCGATTGGAAAAAATATACAGACTCAGCAGAAGTGTTATTCAATCCGTTGAAAAAATTTTATGATGCTTTCCCAAATTATGTTGACACAAACGAAGCAAAAAATTACGGACGTTATTACAGCTCAGAATGGGGATATTTGAACGGAGAAAAGAAAAATGATAAAGTTAATTTTTATCACAAACCACAATTTACCCTGCGAGATGTTTGGACTATCCATAAAGATTTAACCATTTCGAGTAATTTATATCTCTCCATTGGAAATGGCGGCGGAACGCAACTCACAAATCGACCAACAATTATCAAAGATGGACAAGTTTTGTTAGATTTTCAAAAAGTTTATGACAACAACTTAATTGCCGCAAACAGAGGAACCGGAACAAACTCTATTATTCGAGCCTCAATGAACGACCATTTTTGGTATGGATTCCTCTCTACAGCAACTCTTTCTTTGAATCAAAATTTTACTCTATCAGGTGGAATTGACCTGCGAAGTTATGAAGGAGACCATTATAACAAAATTTATGATATGCTCGGAGGTGCATATTACAACGATGTTTCCTCAAACAATGTTCCGTCAAACCAATCTTCCCTCATTTTTAGCAAAACAGATGAAAATAGAATTGGCAGAAACTATCTCGGACAAGTAAGATGGGGCGGACTTTTTGGGCAAATCGAGTATAAACAAGAAAAATTCAGTGCCTTTCTCAACATCTCAACTGCTTACAGCGCATACAAACGAATCGATTATTTTCAAAAGAAAATGATAGAATTACCTGACACAACTCTCCTTGTCGGAGTAAAATGGAATAACTCGCAAACGGCTATCATTCCCGATTCCGTCAAATATCAAGGAAAAGCATACACTATTTTCTCACCCGAAGCAAAAACTAACACCGTAGATTGGCAGCAATTTTGGAGTTATACTTTCAAAGGTGGAATGAATTACAATTTTAACGAATATTTGAATGCGTTTTTTAATCTCGGATATCTCACAAAAGCACCGCGTTTCAACAATGTCATTGACAACACGAACCGTTTAATGAAAGACATTGAAAACGAAATTGTTAAAGCAGCCGAAATTGGGGCAACGTTTAAAATTTCTAAATTTGTAACGAATGTCAACCTTTATTATACCATTTGGGAAAATAAACCCGTAGAATCGGCAAGTTCAATACAAATTGGAGATGTACGATATTCGTTTAATATCAACGGAATGAATGCTTTACACAAAGGAATCGAACTCGATTTTGCTTTTAAACCAATCAAAAAAGTTGATATTGAAGGAACAGTCTCGCTCGGAGACTGGAGATGGACATCAAGCGACACTGCTTATTTCGAAGACGATGACGGAAACTACATTATTGTTGGTGGAAAAAGGCAATTTGTTGCTTTCGATGCTAATAATGTTCACGTCTCAGATGCTGCTCAAACACAATTCGGAGGAAGCGTACGTTATGAAATCATCAAAAATTTGTACGTAA
>DYQK01000009.1:0-8493 GCA_020719385.1 Rikenella microfusus
GCGGCAGAGTTGATTTTATGGTTGCGAAAGGAAAAGTTCATCCGAAACATCCGTTTTTCTTTTTCAACGAATATAAACCTTCAAAGCGAGGTAACAATGACCCTTTGGGGCAACTTCTCATTGAAATGGTTGCTGCTCAATATCTCAATGCCGATGATTTGCCGATTTACGGTGCATACACAGAAGGCAGATTTTGGTATTTCGTCATTTTAAATGGAAAAGAATATGCGACAACAAATGCGTACAACGCTTCTAACGATGATATTTATAAAATTTTTTCTATCTTGTGGAAAATTAAAGAGATTATTACTGATTTTGCAACGAGATAACTTTTTATTTTATGAAAAATTTTTTACTTATTTTTTTGTTTTTTGTAACTTTAACATCGTGCAATTTTTGCGAAATGAGGACAAAATGCCGTTCAAACTCCAACATTGAGTGTTGATATTTTGGAAAAATATATCAAAACTTACAAAGAATTACAGCAAAACGGAGAAAAATCGCTGAACGAGGTAGTTTTAAAATCGAAAAAGAAAATCGACACAACAACGCAGACATACAAAGAAACTTTAACCATTTTGCAAAAAAACGGTTTTCAAAGTGTGCAGGAATTTGCGTGGCTGAACGCAAAAATCGGAATGTTATATACTTTGTGGCAAACTGCAAAAGCAACAGGGCAAACCGAGGTGAACAAAATTTTGGAAAAAGCAACGCAATTTTCTAAACTTTCGTTCACAGAAGCAGATTTTCAAATTCTTATGAAGTTTGAGAAGGAACTTGATGAAATTTTTAAAAATTTGCCGCCGACCTCGCCAAATGAAAGTTCAAATTATGACGATGACTAAAAATTGTTTAATTCTGTCAGAATTTTAAAAATTTTGACAGAATTTTTTAGAAAACAAAGTTTATTTCTCCCAAATTATACTCAAAAATTTCATTTGAAATTTCTAAACGCAACTGCCCAAAATGATTTACGCCAAGAATTTTGCCCGAAATTTGTTTTTTATCAATTAAAAATAAAATTTTCTCATCTTTTTTATACAAAAATTTTTCATAATCGTTGTGTAAATTGCGAAAATCTTTGTTTTGAAGTTGAAAATATCTATTTTTAACACAATTTAACAAATTTTCTAACATTTTTTCTATCTCGAAATTTTTATTTAACAATTTTTTCAACGAAGTAGCCTTCGGTGAATAATTTGCAAATTCCAACTGATTAATATTTAGCCCAATTCCAATTATTGAGTGTTGAATTACGTTTCCCTGCAAAGAATTTTCGATTAAAATTCCTGCTATTTTTTCGTTTTCGACAAAAATATCATTGAACCATTTGATTTTTGCGTTCAAATTTAAGGTTTTTAGAAAGTCAATAACGCTCAAAGTTGCCGCCGCAGCGAGAAAAAATGCTTCTTCGGGTGCAACAGGTGCGGGCGAAAAAATGATAGAAAAAGTTAAATTCTCATTTTTCGCACTTTCCCAAATTTTTTTTCCTTGTCCGCGACCTTTTTCTTGCGAAATTGCCCGAATCACTTTGAAATTCAGAGAATGTTGGGTTTCTTTGCAAAACGACAAACGTTTTGCGGCTTCATTATTCGTAGAATCAACAGAATCAAGAGTTTCGATGTTAAACATAAATTAAATTTTTAACGAAAAAAACAACTGCCGAATACTTTTTTCGTTATTCGGGAAAATAATTTTCTATTTTTGTGAAAAATTACTTTATTTTTTCTTTCGATTTTTTGTTTTGTCCCTGTTTTGTGGAGATGGTTTTCGAAAAATTCGTTTTTAATTTTTTTAATTGTTCCGATGTCAAGTTGAGATTTGCCGTCAACTTTTCGATAATTTTTGCTTGCGACTGCAAAGTTTCTAAGATTGCGTTGTCCTCGTCTAATTGTCGAATTAAAGTGATTTTGTGCATATCTCTTTCTGCGAGCAAAGTGCTGTCTAAGGATTGTTTCTGTCTGTCGAGAACCAAAACTTGTGATTTTAACTCAATATTTTCGTTCTGAAGTTGTTTCGAAGTTTCCTGTTCTTTTTTGAGGTCGTTGCGCGTGTTCGCCCAAAGAATAATCATTAAAACGAGACCTGCCGCCAAAACTACACCTACTGCGTACAAAATCCATTGTTTTGTTGTTGGTTTTGTGCTTTCTTCGGTTTTAACGGTGCTTTCTGTTGCGATAAAATGTGTTTTTGTCTCAACAACTTTCTCTTTTTTTACTTCCGAAGTAACTTTTTCTGTTTCTTTTTCCTTTGAAACTTCATTGAGAAGCGAGAAAGTTTCGATAGTTTGATTCGAGAAAATTGGTTCATTTTCCTCTTTTTTCACTTCGATTTTGGGTTTTTCCGTTTCCAAATTTTCTCTTTCTGGAGCAGAATTTTCATCAACAAAAATTGCATTTGGGTTTTGTTGATAAATATTGAGATTCAAATTTCGCGATTCCGATTCGTGAATCTCCGACTTCAAATCGGGCAATTCCGTAGAAGAATTATTGTTTTCGAGGTCAAGTTTAAACTCATTTTTATTTGTTTCGACACTCGATGGTTGGTTATTTTCAAGCGTTTTATCCATTTTTTTGAAAAAAATTTGTTGATTAATAAATTTTGCGGCTGCAAAGATAAAAAAATATTTCGAAAAACTTTCTCAAAATGATTATTTTTAGAATTAAAATTTTTATTTTTGCAAATAATTTTAACGAAAAAATGACTCGAATTTCGATAATTGTTGCAGTGGCAGAGGAAAATGTTATTGGAAAAAATAATCAACTTCTTTGGCATTTGCCCGCAGACCTTAGGCATTTCAAGGAATTGACAACGAATCAAGTTGTTATTATGGGACGAAAAACTTTCGAATCTATCGGCAAGTTGTTGCCCAATCGAATTTCTATAATTATTTCTCGCAATAAAAATTTTTTTGTAAACGGAGCAATAATAGTTGATTCGGTGGAGAAAAGTTTGTCTGAGGCGTTGAATTTTCAAGGAAGAGAGATTTTTATCATCGGTGGAGCAGAGATTTATTCGCAAACTTTACATTTGGCAAATAAAATTTATCTCACAAAAGTAAACGCAAATTTTGACGGTGATAGTTTTTTTCCAAAAATCGAAAATTCGGAGTGGAAAATAATAGAACGTGTTGATTATCAAGCAGATGAGAAAAATATTTTTTCGTATTCTTTCATCATTTATGAAAAAATTTAACTGACAAAAAAATGAATTTGTTAATCAAAAATATTAAAAATTTGGTGCAAGTAGAGTTCACCAATGTCGGAGAATCGGAGTATCGCAAAGCGGCTGTTGGTCCTGAGATGGCTAATTTGTTGTGTATTGCTGATGCGTTTTTGTATATTGAAAACGGTTTTATCTCTGATTTTGGTGAAATGAAAAATTTATCGCCAAATTTTTCTTCTCCGAATTGTCAAGAGATTGATGCTTCGGGGAAATTGGTTTTTCCGACATTTTGCGATTCGCATACGCATTTGGTGTACGCAGGAAGCCGCGAAATCGAGTTTGTTGACAAAATTAAGGGTTTGAGTTATGAGGAAATTGCGCGGCGCGGCGGTGGAATTCTCAATTCTGCGAAACGTTTGCACAATACTTCGGAGGAGGAACTTTTCGAAAACGCAAAAGAACGAATTTTCGAAATTTTGCAACAAGGAACAGGTGCTGTTGAAATTAAAAGCGGTTACGGACTCAATACGCAAGACGAATTAAAAATGCTTCGCGTGATTCGGCGGCTGAAAAACGAAACGCCGTTAACTATTAAGTCAACATTTTTGGGCGCTCACGCAGTTCCGATGGAATTTAAAGCAAATCCGACAGAATATGTTGATTTAGTCATCAACGAAATGATTCCGCAAGTTGCTTCTGAAGAGTTAGCCGATTTTATTGATGTTTTTTGCGAAAGAGGTTTTTTCTCTGTCGAAGATACAGAAAGAATTTTGATGGCAGGAATAAAATATGGTTTAAAACCCAAGATTCACGCAAACGAATTGGATTATTCGGGAGGAATTCAAGTTGGAATAAAATATTCTGCACTTTCTGTTGATCATTTGGAATACACTGGCGATTACGAGATTGAGTGTCTCAAAGTCTCCGAGACAATGCCGACGGTTTTGCCTGGTTCAGCGTTCTTTTTGGGCTTGCCAAATGCTCCTGTTCGCAAAATGATTCAAGCAGGATTGCCCGTAGCCCTTGCTTCTGATTATAACCCTGGCTCGTCGCCGTCAGGAAATATGAAGTTGATTATGTCGTTTGGCTGTATCAAATTTAAAATGTTACCTGAAGAGGTAATTAATGCGGCAACACTCAACGGTGCTTACGCAATGGGCGTAGAGCAAGAATTGGGAACTATCGCAAAAGGCAAAAAAGCGAACATCTTTTTAACTAAAAAAATTCCCAACTACGAGTTTTTCCCGTATGCTTTTGGAAGCAATTTAATTGATTCTGTCATTTTAAACGGAGAAATCGTTTATAAAAGTTAAATTTCTTAATTTTGTCAGGTTTTTTTTCGAAAATCTGACAAAATTTTTTACTTCTCAAAAAAAATTTTTAATTTTATGTTTGCAAATTTTTTGAAAATTACTTTTTTATTTAGCGTAATTATTTTTTCCTGTAATTTTTCGAAAAATTCAGAGAAAAAAAATCCTGCACAATTTCAATTTGAGTCTCTTTCTCACGATTTTGGGACAATAAAACGCGGCGAACAAGTTTCGCATACTTTTTATTTTAAAAATGTTGGCGGCGAGGATTTAAAAATTTATTCCGCCACGGGGACTTGCGGCTGCACCATTCCAAAATACGATTCGCAACCAATAGAAGCAGGAAAAGAAGGCAGCATCGAGGTAACATTTGACAGTTACGGTTTCACAGGAAATCAACACAAAACATTGATTATCAAGGCAAACACAAAACCCGATTCCGTTGTCCTAAGTATTTCGGCAGTCGTACTTTTAGATGTACCTTTGCAAAAAAATTATTGAGAAATAAAATGAATTTTTTAATTTTAATGATAAAAATTTTGTGGAAACCAACAACTGAATTTCAAAAAATTAAGACGCAAAAACTTAATTATCAACAACTTATCTTTTTTTATCTCTTTCCATTGATATTTTTGGGCAGTTTTTCGATATTTTTGGGAAGTATTTTTTTCCAACATTTCCCAATGAAAATTGCACTCATTCGCGGAATAATTTTTTTTGTCAGCAGTTTTCTCGCAATTTTTATTTCGTACTTTCTCATTCGCACAATTTTCTCAATCTTAGAATTGAAAACAGATAACTTTCTGATTTTCAAATGGTTAACGTTTTCAACAACAATCATTTTTTTGAGTTTTGCAGTCGCCAATTTGTCAATTTCTATCGGAACTTTTGCCATAACAAGCATTTTTTCGATTTACACCTTTTGGGTCGGAGCAAGAGAATTTTTTCAACTACAAACAGATAAATTAATTTTTGTCGTTCTCGGTGCAATTTTTCTATTTTTGGGTGCAGAAATGATTTTACTTTCTAACCTCACAAATTTCTTTTTTTGAAAAATTGTTGTATCTTTGCAAAAATATTTTTATGAAAAAATTTTTGTTCATATTATTTTTTGAAATATTTTTCTTTGCGGCAAACTCGCAACAACTTATCGATTTTAATCAAAATTCCCCAAAAATTCGATGGGAAAATATTGAAACGGAACATTTCTCGTTAATCTTTCCTGACGAAATCGAAAATGACGCACAAAAAGTCGCAAATTTCTTAGAATTTCAACGAAATTCTATACAAAAATCTTTGTCTGTCGAGACAACAAAATGGAAAATTATTTTATCAAACAAAAACGCAATCTCAAACGGCTACGTAACACTTTCTCCAAAACGCAGCGAATGGTTTTCAACGCCGCCGCAAGAAGCATTTAACGGCACTTTAGAATGGTATCAATCTCTCGCACTGCACGAAACGCGCCACATGGCTCAATACGACAAATTTAACAAAGGTTTTATCAAAGGAATGTCTTATTTTTTCGGAGAAAATGGACGAAATTTATTTTCAACCATTTCTTTTCCGATGTGGTTTTGGGAAGGAGACGCAACATTGACAGAAACTTTACTCTCAAAAAGCGGCAGAGGACGTTTGCCAGGTTTTGACATCGTTTTTCGAACACATTTATTGACCGAAAAACCATATTCTTTTTACAAAGCATATTTGCGTTCTTACAAAGATTATGTGGCAAATCACTATGTTTTAGGCTATTTTCTCGCCACAAAAATTCGAAAAAACGGCACCGAAACGCTTGAAAAAATTTGTGAACATACCTCACGAAACGGTTATTCGCCGTTTGCTTTTGCTCGTTCTTTGAAAATTTTTACAGAAAAAAATTCTCGCGAAACCTATGAAGCGACAATCTCGGAACTCGATTCGTTGTATAAAAAACAAATTGAAGATTTAACGTTCACCGAAATTCAAAAAATAAATACTAAAACGAAAAAAGTTTTCACAAATTATTTTTACCCTCAATTTTTTGATTCGTCTTACGTAGTTGCGTTTAAATCGGGACTTTCTGACGCAGGAATTTTGATGAAAATTAGAATTTCTGACGGCAAAGAAGAGAAAATTAAACAAATTCCGTCTTTCGAGGGTTTTTCGATGGACACAAATAAAATTATTTGGACAGAATACCACACGCACCCGCGTTGGGGCAACGAATCTTTCTCAAATATTGCGGTTTATCATTGGAAAACAAAAAAATTAACTTTTCTCACCGAAAATCAGCGATATTTTTCCTCTTCGATTTCTCCTGACGGACAAAAAATTGTTACCGTAGAATTTACGACAGACAGAAAATGTAGTCTTTTGATTTTAGATTCTGAAACAGGAAAAATTTGTAAACGTTTTCCGAATCCGAATAATTTATTTATTGCGATGCCTTCTTGGTCGCAAGACGGGAAAAAAATTGTCTTTACATCGCAAAGTGAAAAGGGAAAAGCATTGATTTTGCTTGATACAACGACTAACTTTACGAAAATTTTAATTCCTGAGGGCAACGAAAACATTGCGAGACCGATATTTTTTCAAAATTTTGTGTTGTACGAATCGCCATATTCGGGAATTGACAATATTTATGCCGTTGATACGGCAAATTTTCAACGTTTTCAAGTGATTTCGAGAAAATTTGGTTGTTATAATCCGATGTTATTGAGAAACTCTAACTCTTTGATTTTCAATGATTACGCAAATGACGGAATGAATATCGGGTTAATAAAACTTTTTCCTTCAGAGTGGAAAAAAATTGAGTTAATAATCCCAAAACCATTAGAATATTTTAAACCGTTGCTTTCGCAAGAAGAAATTTTAACCGATGAAAATATTCCGCAAAAAATTTATTCGGTGAAAAATTATAATGCTTTTCTTTCGTTGCGGCTTCATAGTTGGGTGATTATTCCGTTTCCGACCAATCTTGTTACGCAGCTTTATTTCAAAGATATTTTTAACTCGACCATTATCACTGCGGGCGGGCAATTTAACGCCAATGAAAAAGTTTATAACGGCAATTTCGATGTTGCGTATGCAGGTTTTTACCCGATTTTTGAATTTGGAGGAAATTTTGGTACGAGAAATATTACGTACAAAAATGCGACAACCCAAGAAGACGAAACAGATATTTGGCACGAAACCTCAGCGTCAATAGGTGGATATTTGCCGTTGGTGAAAAATCGCGGCGATATGTATCTTACTTATCTGAATCTCGGAATGAAAGCGACTTGCACCGATATTTCAGGCAAAGAATATTATCAACAATTTGAAAATCGAGACGGAATATTTTTCCCTATCTCGTATGAATTGGTTTTTTCGCATAAAAGAAGAGGCAGTTCGCGAGATTTGGAATCCTACGGTCCCAGTTTTGCCGTTTCTTACCGCCATACTCCGGCTGAGGGCGATTATGACGGGAAAATATTTTCGTTATATTCGTCTTGGGTTTTTGGAAGTTTTGGGTTCAATGATGCGTTGATGTTAGATTTAGGTTATGAAAAACAGTCGCCTGTAAATTATCGTTTTCAGAGTCAAGTTCCTTTTGTTCGTGGTTTTTTGTATCAATATTTTGATAAATTTTATCGTGCTTCGGGAATATACGAAGTTCCGTTATTTTACCCTGATTTTCCGTTGGGTGCAGTTTTTTATTTGAAACGAATCAAAGGAGCAATTTTTTATGATTATGGAAAAGGTTTTATTGATGATTCTAAGCAAGTTTATCGTTCTGCGGGTTTTGACGTTCGTTTTGATATTTTACCTTTCTCTTTGCCCTTGAGTTTAGATTTGGGTTGGCGTTGTGCTTTTCTCATAGAAGACAAAAAATGGGTGAATCAATTTTTATTTATGGGCGTAAATTTGTAAAAAACAGTTAAAATGATTTCGACAATAAATACTTTTTTGTTAAATAACCAAATTGTTGCAGAAAGTGATGCAACAAATAATTTTTTGTCATATTTTATCACAAAACCAATTTTGCGAGTGTATT
>DYQK01000009.1:8593-45599 GCA_020719385.1 Rikenella microfusus
AAATTCGTTACTTTTGTACCTTGAATTAACCCTTATTTTATTTCAATAATTCAATGAAAAAAATATCTTTTCTCCTTATTTTTTTGCTTTTTGGAGGAATATTTGGTTTCTCACAAACGAGAAGAACCGAGTATTATTTTAAATTTCGAATCGAAAATTTTAACGACATTCGAAAAATCTCAAGAATTATCTCCATTGATAATTTGAGAAATGACACTATTTGGGCTTATGCAAATCCCAAAGAATTGGAAAAATTTAAACTACTCGGCTACTCGCTGCAAATCTTGCCGCACCCAAACACAAAACCCAAAATTATTCAGATGGCAACAACCGTCGCACAAATGGCAAATTGGGACAAATACCCAACTTATGACGTTTATGTGCAGATGATGAATCAATTTGCTGCGAATTATCCCGATATTTGCACCGTTCAAAGCATCGGAACATCAGTACAGGGACGACAAATGTTGTTTGTAAAAATTTCAGACAACGTCAATGTGCAGGAAAGTGAACCCGAATTTATGTATTCCAGCACCATTCACGGCGATGAAACGACAGGATTCGTTTTAATGTTGCGTTTAATTGATTATTTATTAAACAATTACGGTACAAATCCGCGAATTACAAATTTAATAAACAATTCAGAGATTTGGATTAATCCTGATTTTAACCCCGATGGAACTTATGCTGGCGGTAACAATTCTGTTTCTGGGGCGACAAGAAGCAACGCCAACGGTGACGATTTGAATCGCAGTTTTCCGCAAGCACCCGACCCAATAACGTCAGGTTATCCCATCGAAGTTCAAAATTTTATAAATTTCACTGCACAACACAGTTTTGTGTTAGCCGCAAATTTTCACGGCGGAACCGAAGTGGTCAATTATCCTTGGGATGCTTGGTACAAACTTCACCCCGATAATACTTGGTATCTCAATCTCTCGCGCGCATACGCAGACACGGTTCACGCACATTCTGTCAGCGGCTACATGACCGCACTCGAAAACGGAGTAACAAACGGTGCTGCTTGGTATATTGTCGAAGGAGGAAGACAAGATTTTTTAAACTGGTACAAATACGGCAGAGAGGTAACAATCGAAATTTCAGATGAAAAATTACTCAGCACCGACCAATTAGACGCACATTGGAATTATAACAAAAACGCACTTCTCAATTTTATGGAAGAATGTCTCTACGGAATCAAAGGAATTGTAACCAACACAAACGGCGAACCGTTAGACGCAACAATAACCGTCATCAGCCACGACGCAGACCATTCTGAAACGAAAACAGACCCCGACGTAGGAGATTATCACCGAATGATAGCCGCAGGAACTTATTCCTTAACTTTTAGCAGTTACGGTTATATTTCGCAATCTATCCCCAATGTTTCTGTAACAAATCGAAATGCGACAATCTTAAATGTTGCCCTCGAACCCGCTGCAACCGTCACTGTAACAGGAACAGTTACCGAAGCAATATCGGGAATTCCGCTTTCTAACGCAAAAATTCAGATTCTCGACACTCCGCTTCCCGAAGTTTTCTCCGACAACTCAGGGCATTTCGAAATCCCAAATGTTTTAGAGAACACTTATAATATTCGTTGTTCGAAAGAAAATTATACTTCAGTAACGCAACAAGTTTCAATAACTTCTACAAATCACAACGTAAATTTTGCGTTAAACATTTCAACTGCCATCAGTTTTGAAAATGGAACAATTCCTGAAGGTTTTATGATGACAGGAAATCAACCGTGGCAGACAGATAATTCTACTGCTTATGACGGAATTTATTCGTTAAAATCGGGAATGATAGCAAATTCGCAAACTTCTGTCGTTTCAATAACAAAAACTTCTACGCAAAACGGCGAAATTTCTTTTTATAAAAAAGTCTCCTCCGAAGCAAATTACGATTACTTGAAATTTTATGTTGACAACATTTTGAAGGAACAATGGTCAGGAAATGTTGATTGGTCGATTTCTTCTTTCCCAATTTCTGCGGGACAACACACATATAAGTGGGAATATTCCAAAGATAATTCTACCTCATCGGGACAAGATGCCGCTTGGGTTGATTATATACAATTTCCTCCCGAAAATAATCCGACTCCAATTTTGTCTATTAACCCGAGAACTATTGAGAAAAATATTTTTGCAGGAAATTCGGATGTTGCGAATCTTGTACTTGCAAATACTGGCGGCGGAACAATTTCGTACTCGTTAAATGTTGAAAATCAAGCAGTTAATAATTGGATTTCACTCTCCCAAACATCAGGAACATTAAACGCCTCGCAAAGCAACAACATTCAGGTAAATTTTCAAGTCGGAAAATACGATTCTACGTATCAAACAAAAATTTTTGTCACCTCAAATAAAAAAATTGACACCGTTTTTGTGAAAATTCATTGTATTTCGCAGCCTGTTTTTACTTTTTCGCCGACTTCAATAACGAAAATAATGAAACCCAATTTTTTAGAAGTCGATACCTTGAAAATTTCAAATTCAGGAACAGGAAAAATTGCGTACTCGCTTTTTATTGAACATATTAGCGGAATAAATTGGATAACTTCGAGTGTGCAAAACGGCGAACTTCTTGCCAACGAAACAGAAAATATTGCGATAACATTCAACTCTGCGGCAATGCAAGGCGGAGCAACTTACTTCGCAAAAATTTTACTCACACAAAACTCGCACACCGACACGATTCTCGTTTTGCTGTCAATTAAAACGACGCCAAAACTTCAATTCTCGCCGCAAAATTTTACGAAATCTTTGCGTCCCGACACAACTATTTTCGACAATTTAATTTTGAAAAACATCGGAGATGGAAAACTGACATACTCAATAACTTTTAATGAAACCTCAATCTCTTGGTTAAATATTTCGCAACGACAAGGTGAAATGCTTGAAAATCAAAGTGATACGTTAAAATTGACTTTTAACACAAATTCTTTAGTTGATGGCAATTATAACGCAGAAATTCGCATTCAACACAACGGTTTAGTGCTTGAAAATCAAAATGTTATCTCGGTTTCGTTATTGGTAAAATCTGAACCGATATTAACGCTTTCGACAGATAATTTGCAAAAAACGCTTCTTCCGAATTCTCAAGATTCGGATACGATAAAAATTTCGAATACAGGAATTGGAAATTTAAGTTATAAAATCGAAATTGAAAATTCTGTACACAAAAAATGGCTTTCTATCTCGCAAACACAAGGAAATATTCCGCAAGGAAATCAAAATTCCGTCAGAATTTCGTATCATTCGCAAAATCTTTCAGCAGGAAATTACGAAACGCGTTTAATTTTCACCGACAATTCTACGAAAAAAATCTCGTATATTCCTGTAAAATTGACAGTTAAACGAAATCCGAAATTAGAAATTCGTCCTACTTCGATTTCGAAAACGGTTTATCAGGGCAATTCGTCAACAGAAACGGTGCAATTTTCTAACTCTGGAAGCGGAAATATTGCGTATTCGCTTGCCGTTGAAAATGCTTCGCAAAATTCTTGGTTAACCTTGTCCGAAAATTCGGGCAATTTAACAGAAAATCAAACACGCGATATTTCAATAATGTTCACGGCGAATTTGAAAGTTGGTTTTTACATTACAAAAATCATTGTTACTGATAATTTGAAAAAAATCACAGAAATTCCTGTGAATTTGATAGTTTTGAAAAAAACGGAAGTCGAGAAATTTGAAAATATCGGTGAAATAGAATGTTATCCCGTTCCTTTTTCGAGTGAAAATGTTTTAGAATTTTCGTTACAAAAGAAAACAAAACTCGAAATCTCAATATTTAACTCTCTCGGAGTGAAAGTTAAAATATTGATAAACAAAGAATTACAGCCGAATAATTATGTTTTTGAGTGGAACGGCACAGATTCGCAACATCAAAACGTTCAGGAAGGTGAATATTTTTATCAAATAAAAACCGATTCTGAAACAAAAATCGTTAAAGTGTTAAAACTTCGTTAACTTAATTTTTGCCATCGCCTCAAAACGGTGGCAAAATTTTTTTATTCTCAAATTTTTTTGAAAAAATTTGAGAATTTTTTGTTTTTTTCAAAAAAATAATTACATTTGCAAACGAAAAATTTTTAAATTTATGGAAACACAATTTTACACGAGTAAATTTTGGGATATTGGTTTCGATGATGAGAAGTCAATGATCCATATGGTTTGGAAACCTGAAACCGCTGCAATGACCGAGGACGATTATAAAAACGAAATCATCGAGTCAACAAGATTGATTCACAAATGCAAACCCAAAGGAATGCTTTGCAATAATCAATTTTTTTTCTTTACCGTTACTCCCGAATTGCAAGAATGGACGGTTTCAAACAGTTTTAATGCAGGTGCTGAGGTCGGAATGAAAAAAGTGGCAATTATTATTCCTGAAGATTTTTTTGCACAATTAAGTCTTGAGCAACTTATGTCTGAAGATGGAAGTTTGATTTATCAAACTCAATTTTTCCCAAGTGAAGAAAGTGCGTTAATTTGGTTGTCAAAATAAAAAGTTATGGAAGTTTACAAAGATCATTTTCAAATTTTTACTTACGACGAAGAGAAAAAGTTTGTTCGACATTCTTGGTTCACAACCGAAGGAATGAATGACAGCGATTTTAAACGTTGTCTGGTGCAGTATGCTGAAGTTATTGATAAATATCGTCCCGATTTTGTGTTGTCAAACACGCAAAATTTTGTGTTTACAATAACATTGGAATTGCAGGAGTGGAGTTCGAGGGCAGAAATTTCGAAAACAAATGAAGTTGTGAAAAAATTGGCAATTATTGTTAGTCTTGACCTTTTTGCTCAACTTTCTGTGAATCAAGCAATTGATGAGACTCAATCTCGAAACACGAATCTTTTATCCGAGACTCAATATTTTGACACCGAAGAGGAGGCGTTAAAATGGTTATTCGAAAAATAATTTAAACAAAATTTTATGGAATTCAAAGAAAAAGTTGTTTTTATCACGGGCGGAAATTCTGGAATCGGCAAAGCAACTGCTTTTGCGTTTGCGAGAGAAGGTGCAAAAGTCATTATTGGTGCGCGTCGCGAGCAAGAAGGCGAAAAAGTTGTTGAGGAAATCAAAAAAAATGGCGGCGAAGCAATTTTTATTCGCACCGACATTTCTCAAGAACAAAACATTAAAAACGCAATTCAGGAAATAGTGAAATTGTACGGGCGTTTAGATTGTGCTTTCAATAACGCAGGAATTTTGCCGATGTACAAACCTTTGCACGAAGTTTCTGTTTCAGAATACGATGACGTAATGAATATTAATTTGCGCGGAATGTTTTTATGTATGAAATACGAACTTTCGCAAATGGTTTCGCAAGGAAATGGGGCAATTGTCAATATGTCTTCGGTCAATGGTTTGGGCGGAAGTGCTTTTGTTTCAGGAATTTATACAACAGCAAAGCACGCAATTATTGGGTTAACTCGCAATGCGGCACTTGAATATGCTCGTCTCGGAATCAGAATTAACGTAGTTTGTCCCGGGGCTGTTCCTACTCCGATGTTAGATGTTTTTCCTTCAGAAATTATTGCAGGAATAAGTCAGGCACATCCTTTGGGCAGGGCAGCAACGGTTGAGGAAGTTGCGAATGCCGTTTTGTGGCTTTGCTCCGACAAATCTTCCTTCACAACGGGACACGCTCTCGCTGTTGACGGCGGTTTACTTGCAATGTAAAAAGTTAATTTTTCATTTTTCTGACAAAACCTTCAAGTTTTTTCGAAAAACTGCGAAGGTTTTTAGTTTTTCTCTCAAAAAATTAAAATTAATGATGTTTTTTGTTAAAAAATTTGTATTTTTGAAAAAAATTTTAACATTTCTTTTTTCTAAAAAATTTATGAAATTTTTAATTATTTTAACATTTTTTCTATTTCTTTTAGAAAATGTTTTCGCACAATTTTCAGATATTGAGTTGTTGAAAAATCAAAATTTTCGAGAAAATCAATACGAAACAAAGCGAAAAGTAAGTTTTGGAATAACAGAGAAAAGTAATTTTTTACACAAAATTAATCCAATTTCGTGGATATTAGGTGGAACAATGTTTTTTTATCAAAAATTTCTCTCGCCGCAAGCATCTTCAAATTGCCCTTATTCGCCGTCTTGCTCGGAATATAGCAAAAATTTGATAAAAAAATTTGGAGTCGTCAAAGGATGTTGTTGCTCCGCCGACAGACTTTTGCGTTGCAACGATTTTTCATTAAAATCAATTCCCAAAATGTATTTCGACAGAAAATCTCGAAAAATAAAAGAATCAGTGGAATATTATCAATTTTATAAACCTTAATTTTACCAAAATGCCGATAATTACTCTCACAAGCGATTGGCAAACTCACGATTTTTATCTTGCGGCAGTCAAAGGGCAATTATTTTCGATTTGTCCAACGGCAACAATTATTGACATTTCTCATCAAATTCAAACTTTTAATTTGGCACAAGCTGCTTTTGTGATAAAAAATTCATATCAATATTTTCCTGACAATACTATTCACATTATTGCTGTGAAAAGCGAGGGGAATACAGACAACAATTATATAGGTGTGCGGCACAAAAATCAATATTTTATTTGTGCAGATAACGGAATTTTGGGTTTAATTTTTGAGCAAACTATTTTAGATGAGATTGTTGAGATAGAGAAATATCCTACTTTTGATTTACCTACTTTTCCAGAGTTAGTCGTTTTTACGAATGCGGCAGGGCATCTTGCTAACGGTGGGAGAATCAAGGATTTAGGGAAAATAAAAGCAAATTATAGAAAACAAGTACCTTTACAGCCTGTTATTGAGAATTCTGTAATTATTGGTCGGGTAATTTATATAGATTCTTATCAAAATGCGATAACAAATATTTCAAGCGATTTATTTTATAAAGTTGGGAAAAATCGGGGTTTTTCAATTTTTGTTCAGACAAATAAAAATAAAATTTCACAAATCAATAAAACTTATTCCGAGACATCAGACGGCGATTTATTGGCAATTTTTAATTCGTTAAATTTGTTAGAAATTGCAATTTATAATGGTTTCGCAGCAGAATTGCTTGGTTTAGACACAAATTCTACTGTCAGAATCAATTTTTATGGAAAATAAAATTAATTTTGAAAAAAAATGGAAAGTTTTTTGTTTAATTAAAAATAATTAATAAATTTGCCCTTTGTTTATAAAAAACAATATCAATTATGGCTGGAATTAAACCTGCGGAAGTTTCGGCAATACTCAAACAGCAATTACAAGGAATTACCACTTCAACGCAATGGGAAGAATCGGGGAAAGTGTTGCAAGTCGGTGACGGAATTGCCCGAATCTACGGACTAACCAATGTGCAGGCAAACGAAATGATAGAATTTCAAAACGGTGTGAAAGGCATCGTTTTAAATCTCGAAGAAGACAACGTGGGTGCAGTTTTGCTTGATTCTTCCGAAGGCATCCGCGAAGGTGATAACGTTAAACGTACTCAAAAAATTGCTTCCATAGACGTGGGAGAAGGTTTGTTGGGTCGCGTCATCAACACTTTGGGCGACCCCATTGACGGCAAAGGAATAATATCGGGAACAAGATACGAAATGCCGTTAGAGAGAAAAGCCCCCGGAGTAATCTTTCGTAGACCTGTTAACGAACCAATACAAACAGGAATCAAAGCCATTGACGCAATGATTCCTATCGGCAGAGGACAACGCGAGTTAATTATCGGTGACCGTCAGACTGGCAAAACTACCGTTGCCATTGACACGATTATTTCGCAAAAATCAGAATTTGAGAAGGGAAATCCTGTTTATTGTATTTATGTTGCCATTGGACAAAAAAGTTCGACGGTTGCAAACATTGCGAAGACTCTTGAGAAATACGGTGCGATGGAATATACGGTTATAGTTTCTGCTCCTGCTTCTGAACCTGCTGCGTTACAATTTTATGCTCCAATGGCTGGTGCTGCTATCGGAGAATATTTTCGAGATACAGGGCGGCACGCATTAGTTGTTTACGATGATTTGTCGAAGCAAGCGGTTTCGTATCGCGAGGTTTCGTTGTTACTTCGTCGTCCACCTGGCCGCGAGGCTTATCCTGGAGATATTTTTTATTTGCACTCAAGACTTTTAGAAAGAGCAGCGAAAATCATTGATTCAGAAGAAGTTGCAAAACAGATGAACGATATTCCTGCGTCAATAAAACATTTAATCAAAGGCGGCGGTTCGCTTACGGCTTTGCCCGTTATTGAAACGCAACAAGGAGACGTTTCTGCTTATATTCCGACTAACGTGATTTCTATCACCGATGGACAAATTTATTTGGAAAGTAACCTTTTCAATTCAGGTGTTCGCCCAGCGATTAATGTTGGGATTTCGGTCTCTCGCGTGGGCGGAAAAGCACAAATCAAAGCGATGAATAAAATTGCAGGAACATTGAAAATGGACCAAGCACAATTTAGAGATTTAGAAGCATTCTCAAAATTTGGTTCAGATTTAGATGCTTCAACAAAAAATACTCTCGAAAAAGGTGCAAGAAACGTAGAAATTCTCAAGCAAGGACAATATTCGCCGATGCTTGTCGGACAGCAAATTGCGATAATTTATTGCGGCACAAAAGGCTTGATAAAAGATGTTCCTGTGAAGAAGGTGCGGGAATTTGAACAAGAGTTTTTGGAATTTATGCTTTCGAATCACAAAAACGTTATTGATACGCTGCAAAAAGGTACAATTTCCGATGTAGAAACGAAAGTTATTGAGAAGGTTGCTTCTGAAATTTCTGCGAGATACAAAGTTTAATAAAAAAATTCACTAAGAAAAGTTTTATTTCTTTCGAGATAAAACTTTTTTTTTCGAGAAATATTTTAATTTTTCGAAAATATCTCAAAAAAATATTCTGTTTTCTTGCGAAAATAGAATTTCATTTTGCTAAAAATACTCTTTTTTACTGATTTGCAGCACTTTCGGCGATTTAAATTTAAAAATTAAATTGCCTTTAACATATTTTGAATTTTTTTCAATGTTTGAACAGTTTTGTCCATATCTATAATTCCATTTTCATCAACAGAAATATAGTTATCTTTAAGTGCCGCAACTGTCATATAATTTCCAACTCGTCCGTTTTGATATAAATTAATGTTGTGTTCTTTTGCCTTTTTATATAGTAATTGTCTGTAATGATTTCTTATTAACTCTGCTTTATCTCTTTTATATGGATAAAGTTTAAAACAAAATTTATTATGTTCTAATTGCAAATAATAATCAAATTTCACGCTGTCAAATTCTTTGCTTAACCAATACCACCGAAAACCTAAAAATCCACCATTTTTTTGAGGAACATAATCCCAATTTCCGTCATTTAGTTGTTTTTGCAATGCAGAATAAAAACCTTTCCAACTATCCCAATGCCAATTTTTAACAGGTAATAATTTATAACTTTGAACTGAATTTTCAATATTATTGAGATATTCATTAAAATCATTAAATATCGCATTAGATATATTTTGTTCTTTACCAAATTTTAAAATTTCAAGAAAATCAGGTCGTAAAAATAATTTGTAACCTGCTTTATTTATTGATTGATAGTTACTTTGGTCGCCTGTTTTAAAATAGATTGGAAAAATATTTTCTTGTGAAAAATCTTTGGATAGTTTTTGCAAGTAATTTTCCAATTGATTTGGACGATCAGAGGTATTTGTTTTATCTTCAATTAATATTGCATTCTTTTTATCAATAATGCAAAGAATGTCAATTTTATATCTTTGACGGACTACTTCAACTTCTTTAAAATTATCAATTTTATTGTCCGTCAATTTATTTATTAAGTATTTCGCTGTTTTAAAAAGTGGTTCATTATCAGGATAATTTGCCCAACTTAATAGCCAACATATAAAAGCATCTTGTGAAAGTTCAGAAGTCGCCCAATTAAAAAGGTTTGGTTCACTCATTTTCTTTGATTTTTTGTGTACAACGTAAAATTATAACTGCAGCATTCCCGCTGTTTAAAATTCACGAGACAAAAATAAAACTTCTTTTTGAAATTACAAAATATTTTCCGAAAAATTTTACATTTTTTTCGAAAACAATTGTTATCTCGTTGATTTTCAAAATATTAAGAATAAAAAATATTTTCGTTGAGAAATAAAAAATTTCGACAATTTTGAGTTGAGAAAAAATTAATTTTTTCAAAAACTTGAGTTATTTTTTTCTACATTCAAATATTTTTCCACTTGCGTTGTTGTTTGAGAGTAAATATTATCAATTATTCCTGCAATTTTTGATAAACTTGTTAAAAGAGCATACGAAAATTCATCTTTTATAAAAATATCATTTTGCAAAGTTCCGAATTCCCAAAAAATGCCGTTTGTAACGATTCCAAAAATCTCAAAATGATTATTTTCGTTAAGTTTTTGGCAAGCAATCATTTCTGCGAGAGTTTGCGCCCATCCACCTGCAAAATCATCTTTTTTTGCGTCTGCAACCGTCAGAATTGGAAAACGCAATTGTTCATAATCATCAATTTCGCCTTTGTAAGAAATTAAATAATCAGGAATTCCTGATAATTCGGCTTCGCCAGTATCTAAAAAACAATCGTGACTCCACAAATTTAATTTGGGATGTCGTTTTAATACTTCAAATAAAAGCGGAGAAATCACAAATTCGCATAAAAAATATTCGCTTGAATTTGTTTTTTTCAATTTTAATCCTTCGTGCAAATTTTCAATAAAATATTGACTCAACGTTAACTCGCTCAATTTGCTTGTTAAATCTTTTTTTAACGTTGTGATTCCATATTTACCGACAACTTTTTGAAAATCGCTAAAAGACATAAATTTTAATTTAACAAAATTTTCGAGACAAAGATAAATTAATTTTTTTGATTTTCCTAATATTTTTGCGAAAAATAAAAAAAAAACCTGTTTTCTTGCGAGAACAGGTTTTTTTGTGAAAAAATTTAATTATTCGTTGTTATTTTTTCGCCATTCGTCCATTGGCGTGCAAGTACAAAAGAGATTTCTGTCTCCGTAAGCATCATCAATACGCGAAACGGTTGGGAAAAATTTATTTTCAACAATCCATTTCAACGGATAAGCGGCTTTTTGTCGAGAATAAGAATGTTTCCATTCGTCAGAAATCACAATTTCTGCGGTGTGAGGTGCATTTTTCAACACATTGTCGTTTGCATCCACTTTTTTCTCTTTGACTTCTTGAATTTCTTCATAAATCGAAATCATTGAGTCGATAAAACGGTCTAATTCTTGTAAAGATTCGCTTTCTGTTGGTTCAACCATCAAAGTTCCGTGAACAGGAAACGACAAAGTGGGTGCGTGAAATCCATAATCCATCAAACGTTTCGCAATATCAAGTTCAGATATACCGCTTTGCGTTTTTATTGGTCGACAGTCGAGAATCATTTCGTGAGCAACTCTATTTTTTTCACCCGTATAGAGAATGTTATAGAAATTCTTGAGTCTCGAAGCAATATAATTTGCGTTCAATATTGCCATTTTCGTTGCTTCTGTTAAACCATTTCCGCCCATCATTTTGATATATGCGTGAGAAATCACCAACACACTCGCACTTCCCCAAGGAGCAGCCGCAACAGCCGACATTCCGCCTTCTCTTCCGACTTTTACAACGGAATGCGAGGGTAAAAATTTAACTAAATGCTTTGCAACGGCTATTGGTCCAACGCCTGGTCCGCCGCCGCCGTGAGGAATTGCGAAAGTTTTGTGCAAATTCAGATGACAAACATCAGCACCTATTGACGCAGGATTCGTTAAACCGACTTGTGCGTTCATATTTGCTCCGTCCATATAAACTTGTCCGCCGTTTTCGTGGATAATTTTGCACATTTCAATAATTGCAGATTCAAAAACTCCGTGTGTTGACGGATAAGTAACCATAAAACAAGATAATTTCTCTTTGTTTTCGATGGCTTTTTTGCGTAAATCTTCAACGTCAATGTTTCCTTTTTCATCGCAAAGTACAACAACAATGTCCATTCCCGCCATTGCTGCGGAGGCAGGATTTGTTCCGTGTGCGGAGGCAGGAATTAAAACGACATTTCTGTGTCCATCGCCGTAACTTTTGTGATACGCTTGAATCGCCATTAAACCTGCATATTCGCCTGCTGCGCCTGAGTTTGGTTGCAACGAAACATCGGCAAAACCTGTGATTTCGGCTAAATCTTTGCGTAAATCATCGAAAAGTTCTTGATAACCCTCGGCTTGGTCTTTTGGAACAAACGGATGCAACGCACCAAGTTCTGTCCAAGAAAGCGGTAACATCGAAGTGGCAGGATTCAATTTCATTGTGCAAGAACCAAGCGGAATCATAGAATGCGTCAAAGAGAAATCTTTGCGTTCCAAACGTTTGATGTAACGCATCATTTCTGATTCGCACTGATAAAGTTGAAATAAATCTTGTTTCAAAAATTCTGATGAGCGAAGGAATTGTTTGTCGAAGTAAATTTTTTCAGGAATTTCTGTAACTTTCTCAAAAGTTTTATTATTTGCTGTTGCAAAAATTTCGAGAATATCATTTACGTCATTGACAAGCGTAGTTTCGTCAACACTGATTCCGATGGTTTTGTAGTCGAAAGTACGAAAATTAATTTTCTTTTCTAACCCCAATTTCTCGATTTGCGAGGCGTGAATATTCTGCGGCATCGCAATTTTCAACGTATCAAAGAAATTATTTATCTCGATTTTGTAACCGAGTTTCGAGATTTCTTGAGACAAAAATCCTGCTGTTGCGTGAATGTGTTTTGCGATTCTTTTCAAACCTTCGTTTCCGTGATAAACCGCATACATTCCTGCCATTGTTGCCAAGAGTGCTTGAGCAGTACAAATGTTTGAAGTTGCTTTTTCGCGTTTGATGTGCTGCTCGCGAGTCTGTAACGCCATTCGAAGAGCAATTTTTCCTGTTACGTCTTTCGAAACCCCAATGATTCGTCCTGGCATTGTGCGTTTGTACTTATCTCTTGTTGCGAAATAAGCTGCGTGTGGACCGCCATAACCCATTGGGATTCCGAATCTTTGTGTTGTTCCGAGAACTATGTCTGCGTCCCATTCGCCGGGAGGAGTAAGCAAAGTTAAAGACATTAAATCTGCGGCTACGGCAACTAAGATTTCTTTGTTATGTGCTTTCTTGACAAATTCTACATAATCAGAAATACTGCCGTCAGCGGCGGGATATTGAATGATGATTCCAAAAACTTTTGTTGACTGAAATTTACATTCGCAAGATTTTCCAATCATTAATTCGATTCCCAAAGGTGCAGAACGCGTTTTTAACACATCAAGAGTTTGCGGAAAGACATTTTCATCGACAAACAAAATATTCGATTCGTTTTGTACGTGAGTTTTTGAACGAGAATTGTACATCATAATCATTGCCTCGGCGGCGGCTGTTGCCTCGTCGAGCAAAGAAGCGTTGGCAATTTCCATTTTTGTCAATTCAATGACAACGGTTTGAAAATTCAACAACGCTTCGAGTCGTCCTTGCGAGATTTCCGCTTGATAAGGCGTATAAGAAGTGTACCAAGCAGGATTTTCGAGAATATTTCGCAAAATAACTGCAGGAGTAATGGAGTTGTAATACCCCATTCCGATGTAACTTCGAAAAACTTTATTTTTCGAGAATATGGTTTTAATACGTTTTGCGTATTCATATTCGCTGATTCCATCGGGCAAATTCAACGGTTTGGGCAACCGAATCGAAGCAGGAATGGTTTGTTCAATTAACTCGTCAAGAGTAGTTACTCCGATTTTGCTCAACATTTTTTGTCGTTCCTCGTTGCGTGGACCAATGTGTCGGGTAATAAATTTTTCTATTGCCATAACTTTATTTTTAGAAAAGTACGAAAATTTTTTTGCAAAGATAAAAATTTTCTCAATGTAAAAAAGACAAAATTGAAAAAAATTTCTCAAAAATTTTTTATTATTCTATTTTTTTCGAAAAAATTTTATAATTTTGAAAAATTATTTTTTTATGAGAAACTTAATATTTTTTATTTTCATTTTTGCATCTTGCAGTTCGGAAAAGCCGCAGTCGGTTTCTGTGGCAAATCAACAGCCGTCCAATTTGCCGAATATTTTTGTGAATATTTTTGAAGTAAAAACGGGATTTTGGGGCTACGAAATTTTTATTGATGGAAAACCTTATATTCGTCAGGAAATTATTCCGAGTATTTCGGGAGTTCATTATTTTGAAAATAAGGAAAAAGCCCGACAATTTGCGGATTTTGTGGCAGAGAAGATTCGCAGCGGCAAAATTCCACCGACACTTTCGAACAAAGAAGTAGATAGTTTGTTGAAAAATTGAAAATTTTATTTATTTTTACCATCAAAAAAATTTCTCTCTTATGAAGAATAAGTCTTTGATTATCAACGTGTTCAGTTTTTTTTCTGTAATAATGTTGTCGAGTTTGTTTTTGTTTCAGACTCGTTGTAACTCGAATAGTTCGAGTAAAAATGATACCGTGAATCTTGATAAATCGGTGAACAAGACGGATAAGGCGTATGCGAAGGCGAAAAAAATCTTTTTTTCGTTGCCTTCACCTTCCGAAACAGCTTCGATTTTGGAAATGGCAGGTCTAAAATATAGTCCTGAATTTTTAAATTCACCGAATAATGCGAGTAATTACATCGGGAATAAAAGTATGGCGTTAAATCTTGGCATTTTTAGTGCCGATTTGAGTTATGTTAGCGTTTATGAGCAGTCGCAAGCAACGGTGAATTATATGTCTGCGTGCAAAGAGTTAGCCGATGGTCTTCACATAACGCAGGCTATTGACGATTCGGTTTTGATAAAAATAAAAAGCAATATGAACAACAAAGAGAAAGTTTTAACGATTGTTTCAGAAACTTTTTTGAACTCAAATGCGTATCTGCAAGAGAACCAACGTTCAGAAATAGCAGCGATGATGATGGTCGGTGGTTGGATGGAAATGTTGTATATTGCGATAAATCTTTCTGAGAAATCGAAAAATAAAAACGAGGATGTGATGAATCGTATTGTTGAGCAGCGTATGTCAATGGAAGATTTACTTGGTTTGCTTGAGTTGTATCGCGAGAACAAAGAAGTTTCCTCGTTAATTGCTGATATGGAAAATCTCAAAAGCACTTTTGAAAAAATGGATGAGTCCATCTCGCCTGTTCATTTCAAAGAGTTGTGTGATAAGGTTAAAAAAATTCGAAGTAGTTATGTTCAATAATTTTTTACAAAAATGAAACATCTTTTTTTATTGATAATTGTTTTTGCCGCATTTTCGGTGAATAGTTTCTCGCAATGTTCCGATTTTGCTCGCCGCGAGGGTATTGCTCTTTTAGATACCGCCAAATATCTGCAAAGCGGCAATTTTAACGCAGAGAAATTAAGCGAAGGAGAGGAAATTCAAATTTTTAAATCTCTCACAAAAGGAATGTCTTATCGTTTTGTGATTTGTGGTTCAAGCGATTTGCCGCAAAACATAGAATTTGAAATCACTGATTTTAAAGGGAAAAAAATTCTTTTTAGCAATAAAGAGAATAATTATGTGAAAGTTTGGGATTTTACGCCCGAAAAAAGTCAGCGAGTGTTGGTTTCGATTCGTGTTCCTGTGGTAAAAAAATCCGAAAAACCACAAACAGGCTGCGTGGCGGTTGTTACAGGATTTAAGAAAAAAGGAAAATAATTTTTCATTATGGCACAAAAAATTGCTATCATTGGGGCAGGAAGTTGGGCTACTGCCCTGATGAAGATTGTTATCTCGCACACCGAAAAAATTATTTGGTATGTTCGCGACCAAGAAACCATCGATTATATAAAACAAAATCGACATAATCCCGATTATTTGAGTTCCGTAGAGTTTGACACAACTAAAATTAAGTTTTTTTGCGACATCAACGAAGCCGTCAAGGAAGCAGAGATTTTAATTGTTGCCATTCCGTCAGCCTTTCTCAAGTCTGCCTTCAGCAATTTAACCACTTCTATCAAAGAAAAAATTGTTGTCTCGGCTATCAAAGGAATTATTCCTGACGATAATTTGATTATTGCTGAATATTTTAACAAATATTTTAATGTTCCGCTCAACTCGATGGCGATTATTGCGGGACCTTGCCATGCAGAAGAAGTTGCGTTAGAAAGACTTTCCTATCTCACGGTTGCCTCGCAAGATTTGGACAAAGCAAGACTCATTTCTGAATTCTTAGAATGTCGTTTTATCAAAACTTCGATTTCTGATGACATTTATGGCACAGAATATTCCGCAGTTTTGAAAAATATTTTCGCCATCGCCGCAGGAATTTGTGGTGCCTTAGGTTATGGAGACAATTTTCAAGCCGTTTTAATTTCTAACGCAATTCAGGAAATTAAACGTTTTGTCGATGCAGTTTACCCTATTGACCGAGATATTAAAAGTTCTGCGTATCTCGGAGATTTGTTAGTTACTGCGTATTCGCAATTCAGTCGAAATCGAACTTTTGGAGTAATGGTCGGAAAGGGTTATTCGGTAAAGTTCGCACAACTCGAAATGAATATGATTGCGGAAGGTTATTATGCGGTGAAAAGTATTTACAACATAAACCAATTTCATAATGTTTATTTGCCGATAACCAATGCGGTTTACAACATTATTTATAATAAAATTCCTCCCGCACGCGAGATTAAACTTTTGACAGAAATTTTGCAATAAAAATTTTTCGTAAAAATAAAATCTTTTCACTTTTCTCAAAAGTGAAAAGATTTTTCTCTAAAATTAATTTTTTTACTTCACAACAGGGTTGTGCATTGCGTCTTTGCCAAATTGTTGCCAACCTGAAAATTGCGAATTTCGAGTGTTGATGGCAATAATTCGTCCCTCTTCGGTGCCGCAATAAATCCAACCATCATAAATCACGGGAGGAGTGAAAAGAGTTGCATACGTAAGATATTGATTTACCAAATTGCCGCTAGCTGCATCGAAAATTTGTATTTTCCCATTCGGGTTCGCAACAACAATTTTATTATTCACCACAACGGGCATCGAAACCAAATCATCGCGAAATTTCGCAGAATTTGAAATCGCTTTCGACCAAATAATCGAACCATCTTCGGGTTTTGTACAAAATAATTTTCCCGCAACAACATTATAATTTTTCCCTTTGTAATGCAAAATTCGCGTTCCTGTGTGATTCATAAATTTATCACAACGACATTCGTCAAATTTTTTATTGCGAAAAGGCATAGAATCTTGAAGGTGAGAAAACTTTTTCTGCAATTTTAAATCACGAGAAAACATTGCTACTTCTTGAAGACGTTTATTTTTCGAAGAACGAATACTCACAAAAACTGAATTGTCAACAATAGTCGGCGAGGTAACAACCGCTTCGTTGTTCAATTTGTTGGAAAAAGTACTCAATAACTTACCTGTTTTTGCCTCAAAACGATACATTGTTCCTGAAAAAGTGGTTAAATAAACATTATTATCGCAAATAACGGGAGAACCCAAAATCTCGTTGTCCAAACGTTGTTGCCAAACAATTTTTCCTGTTTTTAACTCAAAAACGACTAACGCATAATTATTGTCCTTTTCAAAAACTTCTCTTCCATTCGCATAATGTTCGAAAGGATAAGCAGCAAAAACTTTTCCATCAACAACGGAAGGCGTTGAAAATACATAAGTTGCCAAATGTTTTGACCACAATAAATTTCCTGTTTGTGCTTCTAATGCGTACAAAGTGCAGGATTCGGTGCTAACTAAAATGACGCCGTCAGAATAAACTGCCGATGTCGGTCCACCTTCGGCAAAACTTATTCCCCAAATATATTCGCCTGTTTTTGCGTTGAGACAATAAAATTTGCTGCTAAAATAACCTGCTCCGCAAAAAATTTTCCCATCAACAAAAGTCGGAGACGCAGAAGAAGATGAAGGACATTGATTCGGAAAGTTTAAATTAAAACCGTTATCCGTTTTTTCAACAACATTTTCAGGTAACATTTCAGTTTGAATCTTTGGACTATAAAAATCAAGAAAAAAACCATCTTTATCTCTTTTTCGCTCCGAGTGATAAGTTTCAATCATCTCAGTTCCGCGATAAGTTGCCTCAAATCTCGAAGAGTGAAGCCCCTGTGTTGACGGATAATCCCAAAGAAAAATATCTCTTTCGTACCTAAAATTCAACGTATATCTGTCTCCTTTTGGCAAGAGAAATGTTGCAACTCCAGACTGATTTGTCTTTGCGAAATAAACTTTTTTCGCTTCCAACGCATCAAGATAAACGTCTTCATTTGCGAGTAATTGCTGCGAATAATCTCTCATCGTAATTTTAACCAACACTCTTGACGAGGTTGCCTCGGCGGCGTTGGGAAAAACTTGCGTAATTGTGTCTTGTTTTAACGTTTCTTGAACGTTAGTCGTAGGAACAAAAGCGAACAATTTAGTGAGCGGCAAATCTTGTTTTTCAACCGTAAATACTTGATAATTACTTAATTTCTCTATGCCGAGAAAATATTTTCCAACAGGAAGCAAAAATTTTGCAGCACCTTCTTGGTCGGTTTGCGTAACGAAAATTTTGTGTAAATTTTTATTATACATTCGCACCTCAATATTTGGAATCGATTTTTGCGATGTTAAATTCATAATTTTTAACCGCACAATTTGTTCATTTGCGGTTGCTTCAGGTTTTTTTTCAAAATTTTGTTTCACCGTATCGGGTGCAGAATGATGAAAAACGGTATTTTTAGAATCGAAAGTAATGGTTCGATTCATAAAAGAAAACGAATTTTCAGGAATCGAAATCTCCCAAAAATTCGCAGAATCTTTACACGAAAAAGAATAAATTTTCCCTTTTTCAACAACTAAATCAAGTTTTCCGCGATGGTCAGTTGTGCCGAGCATTTTTTTCTGCGATTCTTTTTCGGTCAATGTAATTTCGAAAAACGTAAGCGGCAATTTTTCAGAATCTTGCAGACGCAAATATAAATTCACATCTTTTTTTTCCTGCGAAAATGAAAAAATCGAAAGAAAAACAGAAATGACAAAGAAAAAAACTCTTAAAATCTTCATAAATGAACTTTTTTTGCAAAGATACGAAAAATTTTTGTGAAAAAAATTTTTTATTTCCCAAATTTGCGAAATAAGTTTGTAATTTCAAAAAAATATTTACCTTTGCGGCGTAATATTAACATTTTATTATTTCAAGAATATTTTTTCTTGAAATAATTTTTTAGTTACTTTTGGCAAAAATTTATTTTTAAAAACTTATGAAAATATGAAAAAAATTTTTCTTTGCTTTGCTCTTCAAATTTTTTGCCTTCAAATTTTGCTTTCGCAAATTGTTACGGTGTCAGATAAATCAGATTTAACACCGATTTCGAAAGTTTTTATTACAAATTCGCAAAAAAATCTTTCAACAACAACTAACGAAAAAGGGGAAACAGATATTGCTGCTTTTTCAGAAAATGATACGTTGATTTTCTCTCATGTAAGTTTTCAATCTCTAAAAATTTCTAAAAAAGAGTTAAATTCTCTTAATTTTAAAGTATTTTTAGTAGACAAAATGATTTCATTGGACGAAATAATTTTCTCTGCCAATAAATTTGAATCTCGAAAAATGGTTATTCCGAATCAAATAGAAATGATTTCGAGTAAAAAAATCTCATTTCTGCAACCACAAACTTCTGCGGAAATGTTGCAAAAAAATGGAAATATTTTTGTTCAACAAAGCCAAATGGGCGGCGGAAGCCCGATAATTCGCGGGTTTGAGGCAAACAGAGTTTTAATTGTTATTGACGGAGTGCGAATGAATAACCTGATTTATCGCAGCGGGCATTTGCAAAATGTCATTACAATTTCGCCGACAATGTTAGACCGTATCGAAATTCTTTTCGGTCCTGCCTCCGTGATGTACGGAAGCGATGCGCTGGGCGGCGTTATGCATTTTTTTTCGAAAAAACCCAATTTTTCCAACAATGAAAAAGTGAAAATCGAGGGAGAAATGTTTTTGCGGCACAGCACTGCCAACGCAGAAAAAAATATTTCTGCCAATTTTTCTCTTGGAACGCAAACTTTTGCCTCTTTTACGCATTTTTCGTACAAAGATTTCGGCGATTTAAAAACAGGAAAAAATTTTGATTCGAAGTTCGGAGATTGGGGAAAATGTTTGTATTTTGCCGAAACTATCAACGGAATCGACTCCATAATAAAAAATGAAAATCCTGAAATTCAAAAAAATTCGGGCTATTCGCAGCAAGATTTCTCACAAAAATTTTTGATAAAAACCTCTCCTTTCGCAGTTTTGACGCTAAATTTTCAATATTCAACCTCGACTAACATTCCGCGTTACGACCGACTTTCTGAAATGAAAAATAATAAACCTCGTTATGCTGAATGGTTTTATGGTCCACAGGAAAGATTTTTCACAAGTTTTTCTCTTGAAAAAGCAAAAAATGAAATGCTTTGGAATAATTTTTCGTTTATTCTTGCGTATCAAAGCATTGAAGAGTCAAGATATACGCGAGATTTTGAGGCAACAGGAAAAATTACGACCAAAAAACGAAAAGAACAAAAAGAAGACGTGAAAAATTTCTCGTTAAATTCTGATTTTACTAAAATTTTTTCATCAAAAAATAAATTTCATTACGGTTTTGAGATAAATCTGAGTAACGCTTTTTCAGAAGCAAATAATATCGATATTTTTTCAGAAGAAAAATTTGCGAATCTTGCCTCTCGCTACCCCGACAACAACGGGCTTTTTTCGACAGGAATTTATCTCGCCGATGAGTGGAAAATTTACGAAAAATTTCACATTTCGCTTGGCACAAGGTATAATTACGATTTTTTAATTGCGAGTTATTCCGATACGATGTTTGCGATAATCAAAAAACCGCCGATTTCGCAGGAAAATAAATTGGTCAATAAAGCACTTTGCGGAAATTTGGGGCTAATTTTTATTCCTGATTCGCTTTCGCGTTTTGCGATTTTGTTTTCATCGGGTTTTCGAAGCCCAAATGTTGATGATGCGTTTAAATTTAATGATTCTAAACCTTCTGATAAAATTTTAATTGTCCCGAATCCGAATTTGAAACCCGAATATTCCTACAATTTCGATATTTCTGTGAATAAAATTTTATTTCAAAACCTTCGTTTTGAGGGAACATTTTTTTACACGTTGATTTTTGATGCAATAAAATTGTCAAAAACTCAATTTTTCGACAAAGATTCTACGTTTTGGGAAGGAAAATGGTGCGTTACGCAGACAAATAAAAATGTTGAAAGTGCTTATAAATACGGGTTTTTTGCGTCTTTGTCGTTGCAGATAGCAAAATCTTTGTCGTTAAATTCGCAAGTAACTTATACGGTTGGAAAAACTAAAAACGAAGAACCATTAGACCACATTCCACCGTTATTTAGTGTTAATTCTTTGAAAATTGAGTTAAAAAAGTTTAAAAGCGAATTTTCTGTTTATTATTCTGCTGCGAAAAAACTTTCCGATTATTGTCTCGAAGGTGAGGATAATATTGTTTATTCGCCTGTTGATGAAAGGGGAAATTATCTCGGAATTCCTGCATTTTACACGTTAAATTTGCGAAATTCTTATCAAGTGAATCGATTTTTGAACCTTCATTTTGCGATAGAAAATTTATTAGACCTTCATTATCGAACTTTTGCGTCAGGAATCTCTGCTGCGGGGCGAAATTTTACTCTCGCAGTGAAAATTAACCGGTAAAATCAAATTTTTTTTTTATTTTTGCAAAAAAATTTTTATGAGAATAATTGCAAAAAATGAATTTTACGAAATTGAGTATGACGAAATTAAGAATCGTATCATTTACAAAGTTTTGGGTTATTGGCAAAATTCGAGTGTTGTCCCGCATTATTTGGAAGATATGGAAAAAGTTTTGAAACTTGCAAAACCCAATTATACGTTTATTGCAAATCTCTCGGAGGCAAAAACGCATCCCAAAGAAGTGATGGAATTGCGTGAAAAAGCACAAAAAATGGTGAAAAATGAGGGATTATTTCGCATTGCCACGGTTTTGTCTACTGGAGTTTTCTCGCAAATTCAACTTGAGTTAACGTATCAAAAAAACAAAATGCCCAAAAATACGTTTTATTCCTTAGAAATGGCTCATAAATGGCTTGATGAGGAGGAAAAATTGCAAAAACAGGAATAAATTTTCACTCGATTTTTGCTACTTGACAATTTTTTTGTGCAATAAGTTTTTTCAAAGTTTCGAGAAATGGTTTAAATTCACAATTCGCAGGAATTTGTTCAATAATTTTCTGTGCTTTTGTAAAATTTTTCATTTCTCGATATATTTCTGCGGCGAAAAGTTGGTTTTCAACTTCATTAAAATCGAAAATTGAAAGTAATTTCTCAAAATTTTCGTTTCGAAGCGGCAACAATTGTTCGAAAAACTCATTTTTCGTTTTTTTTATGAACGAATTTTTAATTTTTTGAAAAAAATTTGATTTTTCATATCGCACTAAATCATTAATTTTGTGCCACAAACCAAAACGCAGCTCAATTTCTCGTTCAACGGTGTTTGCGAAGCCTTTTTTCAACAGAGAATTTAAAAAATTTATATACTCAAAACGTTCTTGGTCGTCGAAAAAAAAGTGTTCATCGTGAAAATGTTTAAAATGTTCATTTGTTTTTTCAATTTCTTTGAATTTTTCGAGATTATTATCTCGATTTATCATTTCTGCATCTTTTTTCCAAAAATATACTTCGCAATACGGGCAAGAAACGAAAGAATTTTGATGATAATGTGGAAAAGTGTAAGAATTTCCATCGCTCCAAAGTATAGATTCGTGAATTGTTATTGAAAGATAAACCATATCTTGCCCCCAATTTTTACATTCAGGACATTGAAGAAAGACAAAATCAAGCATCATAAAGTTAAAATTTAAAAATTTTAGATTTTAATGATGCCATCGCTTTCAGTGATGGCATCATTTTTGAGTTAAAACGCTTTCAAACTTAAGTCTAAACTTTTTATTTGATGAGTTAATGCACCGACAGAGATAAAATCAACGCCGCATTCGGCATAAGAACGAATGGTTTCGAGAGTTATTCCGCCTGATGCCTCAACTTCGTAAGTTCGATTTATCATTTTTACCGCTTTTCGAGTATTTTCTATCGAAAAATTGTCTAACATGATTCGATTTACTCCTCCGAGAGACAAGATTTTCTCGACATCGTTTAAATTTCTCGCTTCGATTTCGATTTTCAAAGTTTTTCCTGTCTCTTGCAAATAATTTTTTGTTCGCAAAAGAGCATTTTCGATTCCTCCTGCAAAGTCAATATGATTATCTTTTATCAAAATCATATCGAAAAGTCCGAAACGGTGGTTTTCTCCGCCTCCGATTCTGACGGCTTCTTTTTCCAAAAAACGCATTCCGGGCGTGGTTTTGCGTGTGTCAACAATTTTGGTCGGCAAATCTTTAATTTTTTCGATATGTTCGTTGGTTTGCGTTGCGATTCCACTCATTCGTTGCATAATGTTCAACACTAAACGTTCAGCCTGCAAAATCGAAATTTCTTTTCCTGCAACAACAAACGCAATATCGCCTGCGTTCACTTCTTTTCCGTCAGAAAAAAAAGTTTCTATTTGCAAAGAATTGTCAATTTTGTGAAAAATTTTTTTCGCAATTTCGATTCCTGCCAAAATTCCGCGTTGTTTAACCAACAACTTTGCTTTTCCCTGAAAATTTTGCGGAATACAGGCAAGCGAAGTGTGGTCGCCGTCGCCGAGGTCTTCAGCAATAACAATTTCTAACCACTGATTCAAATATTTCTCGTTCATAAAAAGTTGTTAAAAAAGTCCTGAAATATTTCCTTCGTTGTCAATGTCAATGTTTTCTGCGGCGGGATGTTCGGGAAGTCCTGGCATTCGCATCATTTCGCCGGTTATGGGAACTAAAAATCCTGCTCCCGCAGCAATTTCGATTTCTCGAATCGTGAGAGTGAAATTTCTCGGTCTGCCCAACAATTCGGGGTCGTCAGACAAAGATTTCTGTGTTTTGGCAACGCAAATCGGCAATTTGTCGAGTCCGAGAGAGTAGATTTTTTTCAAATCGGTTTTTGCTTTTGCCGCATACTCAATATTTTCTGCACCGTAAATATTTTTGGCAATTGTCTCGATTTTCTTTTCCACCGTCCAATTCCAATCGTAAAGTTGCGTGAAGGGAGAAATATTTTTCTCAATACTTCGCAAAACCGCATCAGCCAATTCCAACGCACCTTCGCCGCCTTTTTCCCAAACTTCGCTAATTATCGCTTCGATGCCGAGAGATAAACATTTCTGTTTTATCAATTCGATTTCTTCGTTTGTGTCTGATGAAAATTTATTTATCGCTACGACAGGAATAATGTTGAAAAATTTAGCATTTTCGAGATGTTTTTCCAAATTTTCGAGTCCTTTTTCGAGTGCTTGCGGATTTGGTTTTGTCAATTCGTTGAGAGAAATGCCGCCGTGATATTTCAAAGCCCGCACCGTTGCGACAATAACTGCCGCTTTGGGATTCAAATTTGCGACTTTACACTTAATATCGAAAAACTTTTCTGCACCCAAATCGAATCCGAAACCTGCTTCTGTAACGACAAAATCTGAAAACGTGAGAGCCATTTGCGTTGCGAGAATCGAATTTGTACCTTGAGCAATGTTTGCAAAAGGTCCACCGTGAATAATCGCAGGATTTCCTTCGAGAGTTTGAACAAGATTCGGTTTAATTGCGTCTTTTAAAAGTGCGGTCATTGCTCCTGCGGCTTTTAAATCTTTTGCGAAAATGGGTTTTTTATCGAATGTTAGTCCGACAAGAATGTTCCCGATTCGTTGTTTTAAATCTTCGAAAGATGTTGAAAGACAAAGAATTGCCATGATTTCAGATGCAGCGGTAATATCGAAACCTGTCTCGCGTGGGATTCCTGATGTTGTTCCGCCGAGTCCAATAATCATTTTTCGCAAAGAACGGTCGTTCATATCCATTACTCTTTTCCAAGTAATTGTTCTTGGGTCGAGATGCAGGTTGTTGGTTTTATTTTGAATGTTGTTGTCAATAATTGCTGCGAGGAGGTTATGTGCTTTTTCGACTGCTGCGAAGTCTCCTGTGAAATGCAAATTTATGTCTTCCATTGGAAGTACTTGCGAGAGTCCGCCGCCTGTTGCGCCGCCTTTGATTCCAAAAACGGGACCGAGGGAAGGTTCTCGCAAAACGACAGTCGTTTTTTTGCCTTTTCGATTTAACGCCTGAGTTAGTCCGATGGAAGTTGTTGTTTTTCCTTCACCTGCGGGCGTGGGCGAGATGGCAGAAACTAAGATTAACGAATGTTTCGCAAATTGCGTTTTATCAATTAAATGCAACGGAAGTTTTGCTTTATATTTTCCGTATAATTCGAGTTCAGATTCAGAAATGCCGAGTTTTGCAGCAATTTCAGAAATTGGTTTGAGAGATATTTCTCTTGCGATTTCAATATCTGTTTTCATAAAAAAAAATTACTTTTTCGCTGCAAAGATAAAAAATATTTTTCAAATTTTCACAAAATTTTTTACTGCAAAGACAAAGGAATCGAAAAATAAAATGTTGTTCCTTTGTTGACCTCGCTTTCGAACCAAATTTTTCCGTTGTGTTTTTCGACAAATTCTTTGCAAAGCAATAAACCAAGTCCTGAACCCTTCTCGCCTGCCGTGCCGCTGGAGGAATATTATTGTGTTATGTCAAATAATTTGCGTTGTTTTTCTAAACTTATTCCGATTCCGCTGTCTGAAACAGAGATTATCGCATTTTCTGAATCTTTCTCGACAAAAATGTTGATAAAACCATTCTCGTTAGTAAATTTTATCGAATTTGAGATTAAATTTCGCAAAATTGTTTTAAACATTTCCACATCAACGACCAATGTTGTCCTTTCTGACTCAAGAAATCGAATCGAAATATGTTTTACATCGGCATTCGTTTTTAAATGACTGATTACTTCGAAACAAATTTCGTTAAATGAAACTTTTCTCGGTTCAAAAGACAATTTTCCCAATTGCGACTTTGCCCACAACAGCAAATCTTCCAACAATTCATAGGTTTTATGTGCTGTTTTGTGAATAATTTTTACTTGACTCTCAATTTTCTCAATATTATAGATACGTAAATTTTGTAATAACAAATCTGAAAAACCCAAAAGAGCCGAAAATGGATTTTTTAAATCGTGAGCAAGTATCGAAAAAAATTTATCTTTGTCCTTATTTAATTGATTTAACTCATTCGCATATTTTTGTAGTTGAATTTCACTGTTATGGCGAATTGTTATGTCATAAATTATTGAAAAAAGTATTCTTTTTTTGTTAAAATCTATCGGCGAAGAGTGAACTTCAACAATTCTCTCTTCGTTGTTTGCCAATTTATGAGTAAAAATAAAATAATTTCGCTTTTCAGTTACTGCTTTTTCGCATTCCTGCAAAATTTCCTCAAGAGAGATTGTATTTATTTCACTCATCAACATTGAACAAAGTTGATTTTTGGAATAATCATAAAATTTCTCGGCTGCTTTATTAGCATCTAATATTTTTCCTGTTTCATGTTCAACTAGCAACATTATCGCATTATGAAATTTAAACATATTTTTAAAACGCAACTCGCTTTCCCAAAACGCAGATTCCGTTTTTTTGCGTTCAGAAATATCCTGACTAACTCCGACAACTTCAATATGATTATTTTGCGGATTAAACCTGTAACGCGTAGAAGTTTCTGTGAGAACTATCGAACCATCTTTGCAAGGCTGTTCAATTTCGTGATAATGAATTTCTTCTGCAAAAGGATTTTCTAAAAATTTGGGTAAAGTTTTTTTAATACTCTCCTCAACTTTTTTTGCTGATTCGGGAGAAAGTGAGTCAGAGGCAGGAAGTTTTAAAATTTCCTCTGCCGTATAACCTCGAAGCCGCTCCACAGACGGACTAACATAGGTAAATTGTTGAGTTGTAATATCTAAAACCCAAACCACATCGACAATGTTTTCTGAAATAAGTTTAAACATATTTTCGTTATGTAAACTTTGATTCGATTTTTCGACAAGAAGTGTCTCAAAATATTCTAATTCTTTGTCAATTTCTGAATCTGAAATATGAGATTTTAATTTTTCTTTGAGTTTTTGATATTCTGAAATAATTTCCATATCATTTTTCTGTGAAAAATTTTGTACAAAAGTAAAAAATAATTTATAAAAAACTTTGAAAAAGGTTTTTTTTAATAAAAATTTTGAAAAATTAATTTTTTTTTTTATTTTTGCCCAAATTTGAAAACAAAAATCATTATGTCAAGAAAATTACTCATTCGAGATGTCACTCTTCGCGATGGTCAGCAGTCTCTTTTTGCCACTCGAATGTCGCAAAAACAAGTTGATAAAGTGTTACCGCTTTACAGCAAGGCAAATTTTTACGCACTTGAGGTTTGGGGCGGTGCTGTTCCTGACTCAATAATGCGTTATCTAAGGGAAGATCCTTGGACTCGTTTGGAAAGTATCAAATCCGCTGTCGGAGCAACATCAAAGTTGACGGCACTTTCGCGAGGAAGAAATTTATTCGGGTATAATCCGTACCCCGAAAATGTTATTGAAGGGTTTAATCGTTTGGCTGTTCGTTCAGGAATCGATATTATGCGAATTTTCGATGCCCTTAACGATACGGAAAATGTAAAATCAACAATAAAATATGTGAAAGAAAACGGCGGATTAGCCGATTGTGCGGTTTGTTACACCGTTGACCCGAAGTTTTCGTACAAACAACGTGCTTCGATGATTTTGAAAAAGTTAAAATTTCAGAAAAAAGTTTTTACGTTGGACTATTTCATTGAGAAAGCAAAGATTATGGAGGGTTTCGGTGCCGATATGATTTCAATAAAAGATATGGCAGGTTTAATTCCGCCGTCTTTTTCGGGAAAGTTAGTCGCAAAACTGAAGCAAGAGATAAAAGTTCCCATTGATTTTCACACACATTGCACTCCAGGATATGGTTTAGCCTCAACCTTGATGGCAATTATCAACGGAATCGATATTGTTGATACGGCATTATTGAATTTTGCAGGTGGACCGGCGGCTCCAGCCTTTGAGTTAATACAAATTTTCGCAGATAAATTGGGAATCGACACGGGAGTTAATCTCAAAATTGCGTCAGAGATAAATCGAGAATTAAAAAACATTCGTCAAGAATTGGCAGAATTTGATAGTTATAAATTATTTCCTATCGAATTTGACATTTCAAATTATAAACTTCCTTCCGACATTGACAAACTTTTCGATTATGCAGTTCAATATGCACAGGAGGATAAAGAAAAGAAATTGTTAGACGTTTGCAGCGAGATTGAACAATATTTTCATTTTCCTGAACCTGACGAGGCAGTTAAGAAGGCAGAAATTCCTGGCGGAATGTACACAAATATGCTTGCTCAGTTAAAACAATTAAAATTAGACCATCTTTTGCCGCGTGTTTTAGAGAATGTTCCTATTGTGCGTGTTGCGGCAGGTTGTCCGCCGTTAGTTACTCCGACAAGTCAGATTGTTGGGGTGCAGGCGGTGAACGTGGTTATTGATGAGAATGCTGGAAAACCATTTTACTCGAATAAATCTGTGCAATTTGTTAATTTGGTGAAAGGTAGTTATGGAAAAACACCTATCGAAATTGACCCCGATTTTCGTGAGTTGATTTGCGGCGTGAGAGAGGAAATTCCTTACGATACAAGTAATTACAAGAAGCAAGAAAATCCTGTTTACGAACATTTAGGCGGCAAACGTTTGGCAAAAAACGAAAAAGAAGAGTTACTTCTCGAATTATTTCCCACCGTTGCGAGAGATTTTTTACATCAAAAAATTGAGGCGGAATATCGAAACGAAATTGAGACTGTCGAGAATGAACGTCGTCGCGCTTACGAGGCTGAAAAAGAAGCATATCAAAAACTTTCTGCCACAGAGAAAGAACGAATCTTAATTGATGGACTTTATCATCGTTGGACAAGTTCTATTGACTGGTAACAAAATTTGTTAATTTAACAATGCCGTCGCTGAAACGATGGCATTGTTTTTTCTCAAGATTTTTTTTCGAAAAAATATTTACTTTCACAAATTTTTTATTGCGTCTCACGGCTTGGTGAATTCTGAAAAAGCAAAATTTATTTTTGTGGGAAAATAAAAAATTGCACATTAATTTTGCAAAAAATCAAGTGCTTCGAAAATTTCTGTTTTTGAGAAAACTTGATTTATCAGCGGTTTTCCAATTTCTTCTAAAATCGTAAAACGAATTTCATTTTTCTCATTTTTTTTGTCGTGACAAAGAAAAGAAAAAATTTTTTCGTATTCATTTTGCGGAATCGAAAATTTTGTATAAAATTTTTCAATAAAATTCTTAATTTCTTGCACTTTTTCGAGAGAAAATTTCGTTTTTTTTGCAGATAAAAACAATTCACAAATTATTCCATACGCAACAGCTTCGCCGTGCAAAAGTTTTTTCTTTCTTTCAGCGGCAAAACTTTCGAAACCATGTGCAAAAGTATGTCCAAAATTCAAAATTTTGCGAATATTTTTTTCGTCAGGGTCTTTGCGAACAATATTAATTTTCGTTTTTATCGCAATTTCTATAAATGGTTTCAAAAAATCAACAGAGATTTTTTGTTTTTCAGAAAAAATTTTCTGCAAGTTATTCCATTCTTCAACATTTGAAATCAAAATAGTTTTCAAAATTTCACCGAAACCTGCAAGTATTTGTCGATAATTTAAGGTTTTAAGAAAAATTTTATCAATAAAAACGTACTTCGCAAAAGCAAAAGTTCCAACTTCATTTTTGAGATTTTTAAAATTTATTCCTGTTTTTCCACCGATGGCGGCATCAATTTGTGCGAGCAACGTTGTCGGAATCAAAATAAACGGTATTCCGCGTTTGAAAGTTGAGGCGGCAAAAGCACCCAAATCGCACAAAACGCCTCCTCCAAGAATGAGAAATAACGATTTTCTGTCTGAATGATTTTTCACCAAAAAATCCCAAATAAATTGAACGGTCTGCAAATTTTTTCGATTTTCTCCACTTTTAATTTTTATCAAAAAAACTTGAGAATGATTTTCGAAAAGTAATTTTATCGCGGGAAAACAAAAATTTTCAGTATTTTCGTCGAGTAAAATAAAAATTTTCTCTGAAGAAAAATTTTTTAACACATAAAAAAGACTTTTCGAGATATTTTTTGTAACATTGATGATAGATTTTTGCAAAAAAAATTTCATTTTTCAATGATGATAAGGTTCATTTTTCAAAATTGTCATTGCTCGATACAATTGTTCAACGAAAATTAAACGCACTAATTGATGCGAGAAAGTCATTTTTGAAAGCGATAATTTTTGTTTATATTTTTGATGAACGGAATCTGCGAAACCATAAGCACCTCCGATGACAAAAGCAAGATTTTTTGTTCCTGAAATAGTTTTTTTCTCAATAAATTTTGCAAATTCTACGGAGGAAAAATGTTGACCGTTTTCGTCTAACAAAACTGCATCATCGCAATTCTTTAAACTATTGATTATCAACGTACTTTCGAGATTTTGTATTTGTTCTTTTGATAAATTTTTTGGGTTTTTTATATCAGGAATAATAAAAATTTCAAAAGTCAGATAATGTTTAATTCGATTTTCGTACATCAAAATTCCTTCTTTTAGAAAATCAAAGTCAGTTTTTCCTAAAAAAATTAACGAAATTTTCATTTTTTTACGATTTTTTAACAAAACCCTGTCAGGTTTTGAGAAACCTGACAGGTTAAATTGAGATAGCGTTTAAAAACCTTCGTTAGTAATTTTTTCTCTTGGAATATTGAACGGATTATTTCGTTTAAAACTTGAATTTCGATTTCGCAAAACCACAGGATGCGTTTTTAATGTTTCCTCAAGCGTGTTGTAAATTACTTTTCGCAAAATTAAATCGACTTCTTCGTATGAATTTGCTCCAATTTGGTCTAAATCGCTGTTTGTAATTCCGAGTCCGTCTGTTGGTGTGGCGTTTACGCAGTCTAAGAGTGCTTGCGAGGCATTTTTGTCAGTGAGTTTTGAGGCAACAAAACGACTCATTTCATAGACTTCGGTTTTCCAAAGTTGCTGAATCATTCCATAATCGCCGACATCTCCGTGCAGAGTCCAAAAACCAAGCAATAATTCAGTGAAATTATCTGTCGAAAGCACCATTCCTTTGTGTTTGCTTGCCAATTCGTACAAATAAATCATTCGCATTCTTGCTTTGAGATTGCCCATTCGCAATTTATACGGTATTTCTGTTTTATTTTCTGTCTCAAGATTCTCGACCATCATTTTTTGTAATGCGAAAAATGATTCTGACAGGTCAATTTCTTTGAAATCTGTGCCGAAATATATTCCGATTCGTTTTGCTCTGTCAATTTCGTCAGGTTTATTCGAAACAATTGTAATACTGCGACAAATCAAGGGAATTCCGAGTTCATCGCACACAGGACGCGCCAGGGCTGCACACAAAGCACTGTCAATTCCTCCCGAAACACCTAAAATCAAGGATTTTAACTTGAAATTTTCGAGATAATTTTTCAATTCGTTGCGAATATTCGCAACAGAGGTTTCATAATTTTTAATCATTTTTCACAAATTTTTTGAGTTAAAAATTCGAACAATTTTTTTGTCGCCATTCCGCGATGTGAGATAATATTTTTTAATTGTGGAGACATCTCAGCGAAGGTTTGGTCGAAACCTTTTGGCAAAAATATTGGGTCGTAGCCGAATCCGTCATTTCCTCTTTCAAAAGTTAAAATTTCGCCTTCAACAATTCCTTCGAATTGAAATTCTTTTCCGTCTAAGACAAGCGAAATAACGGTTTTAAATTTTGCTTTTCGATTTTCGATTTCGTTCATCTCGGCTAAGACTTTGCGAATGTTGTCTGCGAAACTTGCTCCCTCGCCTGCGTAGCGAGCCGAGAAAACGCCTGGTTTTCCGTTCAATGCTTCGATTTCGAGTCCTGTGTCATCAGAGAAGCAGTTAAAACCATATTTGTCGTAGACAAAAAACGATTTTTGCGAGGCATTTCCTTCGATAGTTGGTTGAGTTTCGGGGATTTCTTCGAGACAACCAATGTCGTTGAGTCCGAGAATTTCGAAATTAGTTTTTTCGAGGATTTGTCGGATTTCTCTTAGTTTGTGAATGTTGTGAGTTGCAAAAACTAATTTTTTCATTTTTCCCGCAAATAATACAAAGTTGAAGAATTTTCTTTTCGAAAAACATTTTTCGCAGTTTCCTGAACATTTTGCATCGAGACATTTCGATAAAACAAAATTTCGCTATTTACCTGATTTGTGTCTCCTAAAAGTGTGTGAAAACAAAGATTCATAGCCCGACTCAGCGGTTTCATATCTGAAAACGTTAATGTTGACTCTGCCTTATTTTTCACTTTTTCGAGTTCATATTCGGAGATAAATTCTGTTTGCAAACGAGAAATCTCTTCATTTATTGCGTTCTCGGCGTCTTGCATTTTTGCGCCGTCCATAAGATTGCCCGAAATAACAAACAAACCATTTTCTATTTCGTCACAGAGATACGCATCAATGTCGCTGAACAATTTTTTCTTTTTCAACAAATTTTGATACAACCTCGAAGAACGTCCGTTGGCAAGAATATCGGAGATTAAATCGAGAGTGTAAAATTCTCTTTCAACTCTGCCGCAAATGTGAAACGTTTTATAAATTGCATCGAAAGGCACTTTTCTGTGAACGGTCAATGTTCTTGCTTCGGTTTGTTCGGGTTCTTGCGGCAAGGCACGAGTCAGAATATTGCGTTTCGGAATATTTCCAAACCATTTTTCTGCAAGATTTTTGATATATTCAAACTTAAAATTTCCCGCAACGCACAAAATGGCGTTATTGGGTGCATAATGTTTGAAAAAAAATTCCTTTACATCATCCAAATTTGCTTTTTCGATATGAGAAATCTCTTTCCCAATTGTTGCCCATTGATATGGATGCACTTTGTACGCAAGAGGACGCAACAAAAGCCACATATCGCCGTAGGGCTGATTCCAATAATGTTCGTTAAACTCCTCAATAACAACACTTTTCTGCACATCAAGAGATTTTTGTGAGAAATCCAATTCCAACATTCTGTCTGATTCGAGCCAAAAGGCTGTTTCGATATTTTCCTGCGGAATAGTTAAATAATAATTTGTAATGTCATTTGAGGTGAACGCATTTTCTGAAGCGCCTACTTGCTGAATTATTGTGTCGTAGTCAGGAATATTTCTTGAGCCGCCAAACATTAAATGTTCGAAAAGATGTGCAAAACCTGTCTTGTCGGGATGTTCATCTTTTGCACCGACATTATATAATAGGTTAAACGCCGCAATGGGTGTAGACTCGTCTTTGTGAAAAATGACCTTGAGTCCGTTATTGAGAGTAAAATTTTCAAATTCTATCATAAATTTCTCTAAATTGAAGTTACAAAGTTAATATTTTTCTCTGAATTTTTACATTTTTCTCAAAAAATTCTGCAATTTTATTAAAAATCTATCCAATTTTTGAAAAAAACGATTTTTTTTTTGCGAAAATAAAATATTTTTATGGAAAAAGAAAATTATTGAGTCATTATAAAAAAATGAGCGTTTTTGTTGAAAAAAATTTATTTTTCATATAACGCAACTTTTTTGCGAAAAAAACATCTTATATATATGAAGTTTTTTTTATTTTGAAAAAAAATTTCGTATCTTTGTAAAATCTAAATTTTTCGAATATGAATTTGAAATTTGTAAAATGGTTTGCTATTTTAGCAATATTTTTTCAAGTCAATGGTTTGTTTGCCCAAGGAAAAACAACCACTATTGACACTCTTCGCAACGAGGCTGAGAAAAACCGTAATAATCACGTAATTGTCGGCAACGATTCGGCGTACGTAGATTGGACTGTTCAATATGTTGTTGTAAAAGGTACAAGTTTTATTGATTCTGCGAAATGGAAACCTTACGGCAGAGCCGTTTCGATGGCTGTTCGAGGTGCAGAATTGATTTGTTACCGCAAACTTCTCGAAACTATCAAAGGAGTAAGAGTCATCGGCGAGACGACAGTCGAAAATATGATGACAAAAAGCGATTATGTTTACTCAAGAGTAGATGGAATAATCAAAGGAGCAGAACAAGTTGGCGAGGTAGAATTTGGTGCGCATGGTCAGGTTACTGTTACGATGCGAGTTCCGATTTACAGACGCAACGGTCTTGCCGAGGCAGTTAGCGATGGCACGCAGGAGCGTCAGCAAAATACGAATGTTCAGTCTGCTCAGCAAGTAATTATGAGAGTTACGAATCAACAAGGTCAGCAGGTAAATCCTCCGATTTTTCCCAAGGTTACGGATGAAAATGGAAATGTTTTGTTAGATTTGGCAAAAAGTTATGACCCGAAAAATCCTGGGAAATTTCCTTCGATGGTAAAGTTGGGAAAAGCGGCGTTACAAAAATCGGGACAGGGAAAAGCGGTGCAAGTTATTGATGCTGTTTTGGGGAAAGATGGCAATTTGCAGGTGAATTCGCAGCAAGACGGTGGTTCTGGCAACGGTTCAACGTGGTTAAAAGTGTTGGGAACTGTGGCAGATATCGGTAAATATTTGTTACTTTTGTTGTAAAATTTTAAGAAAAACGCAATGAAATTTTTATTTTTCATATTTTCGTTCATATTTTTCGTAGAATCGTGCAGTAATTCTTCGAAAAAATCAGATTCTGATGACAAAAAATTGGATTCTGATACTTCAAAAGCAAAAACTGAAGTAATTTCTGACACTTCTGATTTAAAAATGGAAAAAGATTCGTTTAAAATTGAGAAAAGTGAAAATTTCATTGTGCTTTTTGACTGCAAAGATTCAGTTAATATTGAAGTTTTCGATTTTTGCTGTACTCTCGTGAAAGAAGTTTTGGCAAAAAATAATCTTTCTTACAAAGAAGTTTCATCTTATGACAAGACGTTGTCGCTTGAAAATTCAACGTTTTCGGCAGTTTCGAAGATGGCATTTTTTTACGGCGTGCCGAATGTTATTGAGGTGAAGAATGTAAAAATCGAGATAAAAGAAAAAGGCAGCAATGCTTTTGTGGGCAACGCAAGAGTTGAGATAAAAGTGTTTGATAATTGCACCGAGAGCGGCATTTCGACGGTTTTTGCCGAGTGCAAAGAATTTTCGTCAGAAAATTATATCGAAGTTCAGGAAACAATTATCAGGGAAGCTGTCAATGAAGCCGCAAAAACTTTTATTCCTGAGGTGAAAAAATATTTTTCGAAATTCGAGACGGAAGGTATTCCGTATCAAATAAAAATTTTTGAGAATTTATCTTACAGCGAATTTTCAAAAATTCAGAAAAATTGGGCAGAAAATGCAAATTTGCAGATTTCTGAAGGTTTAAAAGTTGGAGATTTTTATAAAATTAATGGTTTTTCGAAAACGAATCCGATAAATTTAGTTGAAAATTTGCAAAAAAGTTTAATCTCGCAAAATTTTACTTCGTTAATTCCAAAAATCATTTATCATCGTCAAATTTGGTTTTCTAAAAAGCAACAGAATTTTCCTATCATTATTGAGAAGGAGAAATTTTTACAACGACAAATGGCATTATAATTTTCACATTAAAAATATTTTACGAAAATGAAACGTACAATTTTCATTCTTTTTTGTCTTTTTATGAGTCTTGTTGGTTTTTCGCAAGATTCAAAAACCGTAGAAGTCAAAGGCGTTGGCAGCAGTCGAGATGAGGCACTCAATAACGCCATCCGCACCGCTGCCGAGCAAGTAGGAATCGAGGTAACATCCGAAAGTCAGATGGAAAACGGTGCATTAATCCGAGATGCTATTTCCACTAAAGCACAGGGAATCGTTCAAAGTTACGATGTTCTCGAAGAAACACCCTTAGGCAAACATTATGAGATCAAGATTCGGGCTATTGTTAGCAAATCTGCTATCAAACAAGACGCCGCAACTCTTTCGCAGATGCTTGGGCAGTTGAAATTTATTGTCATTTACGACCCAAGACAAATGAAAAGTGAAATGAATCAGACCGAATTGGAGGCAACAGATTTTGCGTATGAACGTGTAAATGAACAACTTGCCAAAAAAGGTTACAAATATCAAGAGGCAAAAATTTTCAAAGACCTTGACGACCTTTTGCCAGGAATTCAAAATGACGAACTGGCTTTTGTCAACAAACTTGGTTTTTATTATCAGTGCGAATTTGTTATTCAAATCAAAAAAATGAGAATACAAGTTGAGAAAAAAGCAGGAAATATGTGGGTTGCAAACGCAAGTATTGAGATAAAAGCGTGGGATGCTTGTAATCAGGAAGGTCTTGGAACAACGGTTATCACAAACGACGAACCTGGTGTTAATCCGAATCAACAAGTTGCTATCGAAACGGCAATAAAATCGGCTATCAACGATAAATTTGGTAAATTGTTGTATTATTTTAACAGATACATGGCAGATTGGTTGAAAAATGGAGCAACTTATCAGATTCGTTTTTATCAAGAGATGGAATATATGGAACACAAAGCACTTCGAGATAAATTGAAAGCCGATGCAAGTTTCGGTGGAGAAATGCAAATTATGTCTGCTGGCGGCTATATGAAACTTGAATGTTCTTTCAAAGCGAAACAACTTGAGTTTATTGATAAATTAATGGAAAACATTGAAGGTGCCGACCGTTTGAAAAAATATCAATTTGAGCCGCAAATTATTTTTGGTCGTCAGATAAGTTTAATTACGCGGGGCAAATCTATTCCTCTTTTGCAGGAAAAAGTAGACTTTTTGAAGAAAGCAAGCAAATAATAATTTTTTTTTTTGTAAAAATATCTGCCAGATTTTTAGGATTTGGCAGATTTTAAAAAATATCGAAAATTTTATTTCATGACAAATTTTAAAAATAGTGACTATTTTATTATTCCGAATCCTGTTTATGATGTGGTTTTCAAATACTTGATGGAAGACCCTGAAAGTGCGAAAATCGTTTTGAGTACGTTAATCGGGTATAAAATTCTGAATCTTGAGTTCGAGCCGCAAAGTTTTACCA
>DYQK01000001.1 GCA_020719385.1 Rikenella microfusus
CGACAAAGTTTTATCAAGTTCTTGATAAAATTTTTCAATAGCAACAAGACTCATAAAAGATTTTTTGCAAAAATACGAAAAAATTTTGTTAAGTTTTGTGTTTTGCCGCTAAAAATTTTGCGATATAAAATAAATATTCCTGCGAAATAATTTTTTGTGCCGAATTTAAACTTTTTTCCATCGGAATTCGTTGAAAATGAAACGAATACGGTGTTTGTTTTAGTCCCGCACAACCAAAAGATAACTCAATTTGCTGCGATATTGCGTGAAAAAATTCTTGCGAAACCCCAAAATCCGTAAAAGGAAACGAGAAAATTTTATACGGAATTTTAAAACGTTCTGAAATTTCATTACAACTTTCAATAGTTTGTCGCAATTGTTCTTGCAGCGTAAGATGTTGATATTCAAAATGTTCAACGCTATGTGAACCAACAAAATGTCCTTCTTTTAACAATTCAAAAACCATTTCAGACGAAAGATAAGGTTTTTTTTCGTTTAAATATTTTTGAAAATCGAGTTGCAAAATTTCTGCAATTTTATAAACTAAATTTTTTTGCGTAAAACGAATTTTCAAAAAATTTTCTTTTATCTTTGCCGCTGAAAATTTTAAATTATTCTCCAAAAATAAATTTTTAATTTTGTTAAATGTTGCAGAATCAATGTTTTGCGTCAAAAATTTCTCAATAATTAACGAGAGAATGTGTCGAAAAAACATTTTTTTATTGTCCAAAAAATCAGTGTTGATGAAAAACATCGCTTTGAGTGAATATTTTCGCAAAATCGGAGCAATAAAATCATAACATTCTCGCATTCCATCGTCAAAAGAAAGGAGAAAAAGATTTTTTTCGCACTTTTTTTGTGAGAAATTTTTTAATTCAGTGATATTAGTCGGTTCAAAATATCGCAGAAAAAATTGAATATCTTGTTCGAAAATTTGCGGATTTCGAATCGGATAAAGATGTTTTAAATGAGTCGGAACGTCTTGATTTACAACGTGATAAAACGGAAGACAAAGTTTTTGTTCCGACAACTGAATCAAAGTTTTAAAAGAAAAATCGAAAAATTTTGTGTTCATATTTATAAAAATTATCAAAAAAATTGTTACTTTTAGCCCCAAATTAAAACAAATTTTTTCAAATAAAAAAACGTTTTTATGCCGATAGAATTAACTGATTCCACGTTTGACGAAATGATTTCGAAAAGCAGTTTGCCCGTTGTTGTTGATTTTTGGGCAACTTGGTGCGGTCCTTGTCGTCAGTTGGGTAAAACCATCGAAGAAATTGCAGGCGATTTTGAGGGAAAAATTCTTTTCACCAAAGTAGATGTTGACTCAAATCCTAAAACAGCCGAGAAGTTTAGCATTTTAAACATTCCAACGCTGTTGTTTTTTAAGGGAAATGAAGTTATTGACAAGAAAGTCGGAAATGTTCCGAAGAAAACTTTAATCGAAATCCTTCAAAAATTGCAATAATTTTTTTATTCTGTCTGTAAATTTTTTGCAGACAGAATCTTTATTTTTTTTAAAATGGGTTAATTTTATACAGAAATGAAAAATTTATTCAAAATTTTGAGCATTGCAATTTTTTCGTTTTGGAATTTGCAACTTTTTGCTCAAGGAAAATTGCTTGAGGAGACGGAACTTATTGAGGCAAAAGAATACGTCTCGCTTGCGGAGGCATTGAAAACGCCTGACAAAGTTTATAAATTAAATTTGGGTGACCAACAACTGCAGGAATTTCCACAGCAAATTTTTCAATTTGTCAATCTTCAGCAACTCGATATGTGGAAAAACGAAATTCAAGTTATTCCCGCAGATATTGGGCGTCTGACGAATTTGCAGTTTCTCAATTTGGGCGGAAATAAAATTAAAATTTTGCCGAAAGAAATTGGGAAATGTCAAAATTTATTGATGTTGAATCTTGAGGGAAATTTAATTGAGACTTTGCCCGAAGAAATTGGAAATTTAACGCTTTTGCAAGACTTTCCGCTCGGCGGAAATTTGTTAAAAGCATTGCCCGCAAGTATTGGGAAATTGCAGTCGTTGCAGAATCTCGTCGTTTGGGGCAATCAACTGCAAACCATTCCTGCTTCCATCGGCGATTTGCCTATTGTGCAAAACATTGACCTCTCGCAGAATCAAATTACTACGCTGCCTGACGCAATAGGAAAATTGCAGTCGGTGATGATTTTCGATTTGCACGAAAATAAACTGACTTCTTTGCCAAAAACTATCGGAGAACTAAAACAATTGCCCTATTTGAATCTCGGAAATAATCAACTTACTGCCCTGCCTAACGAAATTGGAAATATGAGATTTTTGCAAATGATTGATTTACAAACCAATAAACTTACTGCCCTTCCTGTAACGATCGGGCAATTACAAAATTTGCAAGAATTAAACGTTACGAGTAACGAGTTGAAAACTTTTCCAGAAACCATCGGTCAACTGCAAAATTTGCAGCGACTCTTAGCATCGAAAAACAGTATTTCTGTCTTGCCTGCCGATTTAGGAAAGTTAAAAAATATTCGAGAATTAGATTTATCGGCAAACAATTTAACCGCAATTCCTGCGTCAATAGGAGGTTTAACTTCTGTGCAGACTCTAAATTTAATGAATAATCAAATTGCAGAATTGCCTGCGGCTATCGGTAAACTTTTGCAGTTAAAGGATTTTAACATTAGTTATAATAAATTAACAAAAATTCCTCCCGAATTGGGAAATTTACAAAATTTAGAAATTTTGAATCTTTCAGACAACGAAATCTCGTTTTTGCCGCAAGAGTTAGGAAAAATGCGAAACTTGTTGCAACTTCACTTGAAAAAGAATAAAATTGCAAAACTTGCTGATTCTTTTGCGAATTTGAAAAAATTGCAGTATATAAATTTAGAGGAAAACCCGATGCCGCTTCCCGAAATTGAACGCATTGACAGATTTTTGCCCGAAGATGCAAAGAAACGTTACCCGAAGGAATAAAAAAAGAATCGCAAGGAAAAAACTTGCGATTTTTTTCACCTAATAATTGAAATTTCGTTATTTTCAAAAACTTTTATAATACGCGAAGGCAACGAAACAGAGTTCTCCTCTCTACGAAAATTGACAATATAATCAACATTCTCTGAAATTTCTTTATCAATTTCTGAAAAATTTTTAGGAAAAGGATTGCCTGAAAGATTCGCTGAAGTCGAAACAATTGGTTTCGCAAAATTTTTTATCAAATTTTTACAAAAATTCTCTTTCACAATTCTTATTCCAATACTTCCATCTTCTTGATTTACAAGGTTTTGCGGTAAATTTTTCGCTTTTGGGTAAATAATTGTCAAAGGTTCAATAAAATTTTCGACCAATTCAAAAACTTTCTCAGGAATTTCTTCAACAAAATTTTTTATCATCTCAAAAGAATCAACCAAAACCAACATTGATTTGTTGTCTTGCCGTTTTTTGATTTTGTAAATTTGCGAAATACTTTGAAAATTCGTTGCATCGCAACCAATTCCCCAAATTGTGTCGGTGGGATAAAGAATTATTCCGCCGTTTCGCAAAACTTCTAAACTTTTTAAAATTTCATTTTCCATTTTTTAACCTGTCAGGGTGTGAAAAATTACTTGACAGCGTTTAATAATTCTTGAACGTTAATTTTTTCTGCACAGAAAAAATGTTTTTGCGGACAAGATTTTAAACCGTGTAAGCCGCAAGGGCGGCATTCTAAATTTTCTCGAATTTCTATAATTTTCGCATTTTTCGAAAGCGGAAAAAACCCAAAATCGATAATTGTTGAACAAAAAATGGCGGTTGTTGGTGCGTTGACCGCCGATGCCAAGTGCAAAGGTGCAGAATCGTTCACAAAATTCATTTTTGCGTCTTTCATCAACGCCGCCGATTCGAGTAAAGATAATTTTCCTGCCAAATTTTCGATATTTTTTGAGGTAAAACGAATCATTTCGCAAAAATCAAAATCATTTTTTGCACCCAAAAGATAAATTTTTATATTTTTATCTAAAATATTGATAAATTCTACCCATTTTTTTGCAGGAAATTGTTTTGTAAACCACACCGAAGTCGGAGCAATACAAATATATATGCTATTTTTGAAATTTTTTACTTTCTCAAAATCAGATTCTGAAGGATAAATTTGTGGCATTTGAAAACTTGCGTCAGTAAATTTCTCAATTAATTTTAAATTTCGTTCAACTTCGTGAATATTTTTTTGAATTTGATGCGAAACTTTCTCTGTAAACAAAAAAGACAACGGATTTTTATCAAAACCAACTGAAATTTTTGATTTCGAAAACGAAGTTAACAAACCTGTTGAGAGAAATCTTTGTAAATTTATCACAAAATTATAATTTTCGCTTCGAATTTTTGATATTAAACGAAATAAATTTCGATATTTTTGCGTTTTTTTGTCCCAAATGAAAATGTTATTGAGAAAAAGATGATTCGTAAAAATTCCTTCGTTGCCTTTTCGTATCAAAATATCGAGTTTGTCGTTGGGAAAAAATTTGTGCCATTTCTCTAAAATGGCTGTCATTAAAATGGCATCTCCGATAAAGGCAGTCTGAATAATTAAAATTTTTCTCATATTTTTATGTTAAACCCTGACAACTTTTTATTGTTGTCAGGGTTTTTTAGTATTTTTTTGTGACCCTAGAGGGATTCAAACCCCCAACCGTCAGATCCGAAGTCTGATGCTCTATTCAGTTGAGCTATGGGGCCATCAACATTATTTTCGGCGACAAAGGTAAACTAAATTTTTAACTTTCCAAATCTTTTCGCAAAAAATTATCATTTTTTTCAAAAAAAATTGAGAAATATTAATTTTCTGTATCTTTTAAGCGTTCAAGATTTTCCTCTATTTGCAATTTATCAATAATTTCCTGAATTTCTCCGTTCAAAACGGCGGGCAAATTATACAATGTTAGTCCGATTCGATGGTCGGTCATTCGACTTTGCGGATAATTATAAGTGCGAATCTTTGCGGAGCGGTCACCTGTAGAAACCATCGTTTTGCGTTTTCGAGACAACTCGTCCATTCGTTTTTGATATTCCAAATCATACACGCGCGAACGCAATTCTTTCAGTGCTTTTTCATAATTTTTAATTTGAGACTTTTCATCCTGACATTGAACCACAATACCTGTTGGAAGATGTGTTAGTCGAATGGCTGAATAAGTTGTGTTGACCGACTGTCCGCCCGGACCTGACGAACAAAATGTATCTTTTCGCACTTCCTCGTTTTTGATTTCTACATCAAACTCCTCAGCCTCGGGCAGCACAGCAACAGAAGCGGCTGAGGTATGAACTCTGCCTTGTGCCTCGGTTTGCGGCACGCGCTGCACGCGATGAACGCCTGATTCATATTTCAAAATGCCGTAAACACCTTCGCCTGTAACATCAAAGACAACTTCTTTGTAGCCGCCCATTGTTCCTTCGGTGCAACGACTAACGCTTGTTTTCCAACCTTTTGTTTCGCAAAAACGAAGGTACATTCGGAATAATTCTCCTGCAAATAACGATGCTTCGTCGCCGCCTGTTCCTGCACGGATTTCAACAATTGCGTTCTTGTCGTCTTCGGGGTCTTTCGGAATTAAGAGAAATTTAATAGATTCCTCTAATTTTTCTTTTTGCAAAGAAAGGTCGTCCAATTCAAATTTTGCCATTTCTCGAAGTTCGTCATCTTTTTCGTCAGAAAGAATTAATTTCGAATTATCAATATTGCTAAGAACATTTTTATAATCTTTGTATGCGGCAATAATTGGTTGAAGGTCTTTGTATTCTTTGTTTAATTTCACATAACGCTTCATATCATTGAGCAACGAAGGGTCAGAGATTTGGGCAAAAATGTCTTCAAATTTTTGAGCAATACTCTCTAATTTGTTTAAAATCAAATTTTCACTCATCATTTTAAATTTTTTCGAGCTGCAAAGATAAATATTTTTTTTAATTTAACGAAAAATATTTCGAAAAATATTTGTTTTTCAAAAAGAGTTTTATTTTGACAAGTTTATTTGAGAAAAATTTTGTTTTTTCGAAAAAAATTCTTATTTTTGTGAAAAATCAATTTTTATGAAACGAATAATTTTGTGTTTAATTTTGAGTATTGCGTTTTTTTCAAATTTCGCTCAATGTACGCGTTTTGCGAAATATCCCATCGGCGATTCTGAAACTTTTGCGTATTTTGTTGGGAAACCCGATTCTGTCGAAGTTTCTAAAATGGAAAACGGAAATATAGTTTACTCTACTTCGAATGTTTGCAACAACACAACTTTTGGAATTTTAGTGATAAAATTTGCAAATCCCATTTCTGCGGACAAAAAAACGCAGCAAGAATTACTCATCAACTATATGAATGTGACGAAAGAATTGTGCAACATTACGAAATCTACAGGTGTCGGACTCGGACATACGCATCCCAAAAATGCCGAAGCACAAGGAATAATCGATTTTTGTTCAGACGCAAAAGACAATAATTTTAACTTGAAGGCGTGGATTAATACGAGATATGCAGCTATTTTGTACATAAGTTTCTCGCCGCAAAACGAGTTAAATTTCAATATTCAGCAATTATTTCTCAATGGTTTTCGCTTTTCGGGAAAAGAGTAACATTTTAGTTTCTGTCAGATTCTAAAATATTTGACAGAAATTTTTTGTTAAAAAATGGTTTTCAGAAACGGATGATAATCGTCGACAAGACTTGTTGGCTCGCTGTTGCGAATTTGATGAATAATTTCGATGCTTTCTCTTGCTTCTTTGATTCCAAAACCCTCGTTTTGCAAAATTTTCTCGTAAGAAAGAGTGTGTAAATCAACGAAACCGTCACTAAACTCAATTTCTTCGTTCTCAATTTTTATTGAACGAAACGTTCTTTTTCCTAAGATTTTTTCAGAATCAGGAATATCGTTAAAATCAATGCTCAAAAACCAACGCACTGTCGCTTTTTCCAAGAATAAAATTCCTGCCGCTTTGTTGGGTTTCAAAAGATGAACAATATTTTTCTGCACTTTTCCGAAAATCCAAATCAACATATCGAAAAAATGAACGCCGATGTTAGTCGTAATGCCTCCCGATTTCGAAATATCGGCTTTCCACGAGGAGAAATACCATTTGCCGCGCGAGGTAATATACGTTAGGTCTATCTGAAAATTTTTTTGTTCGGACAAAGAAATTTTATTTTTCAACGAAATAATGGTCGGATGCAGTCGAAGTTGCAAAATTGTATTAATTTTTTTGCCTGTTTCTGTCTCGATTTCCTGCAACGCATCGAGATTCCAAGGATTCAAAACTAAGGGCTTTTCACAAATTGCGTCAGCATTTTGCCGCAACGCAAAACGAATGTGCGAATCGTGCAAATAATTTGGCGTGCAAATACTCACAAAATCAATTTTTTGTTCATTTCTGCGAAGTTTGTCCAAATGTCTGTCGAAACGTTCAAATTCTAAGAAAAAATCCGATTCAGGAAAAAAATTATCCAGAATTCCAACATTGTCGTGCTTGTCGAGTGCCGCAACAAGTTCATTTTTTGTTTCCTTAATTGCCTTGAAATGTCGCACCGCAATAAAACCCGCCGCACCCATAAGAGCAAATTTTTTCATTTTTTACAAATTTTTTGCGAAATAACCTTTTTCAATAACAGAATAGCAATTCACTTGATTTTCAACACATTGCTGTTTCCATTTCACCACATTTTTCCAAGAATTTGACGAATCAATAATAATTTCTTTCACCTCAAACATCAAGAGAAGTTGCGAAATAGAAATTTCTGCGTTTTGAGATAAAATTAAATAATCAAGTTTTATTTTTTGCGAAATATTTTTCGAAAATTGAAAATCCGAATTTATGACTTTGATTCGAAGCGAATGAAAACTCAAAAAATTGTCTTTGTAAAATAAAAACGGCGATAAGTTGTTGATTTTCAACTCATTAAAACGGAGTAAGGTTGCATCGTGTGCGCTAAGTGAAGTCCAATAATTTCGAAGATGAAAACTAATTTTGTTTGCGGTAACATTTGAATCGCAGATAAAAATATTTTTTTCTCCGTCAATAAAATTATATGCCGAGCAGCCGCTAATTGCGTAGACGTAAAAACTTTTTTGTTTAAGTTGTTGAAAATCAAATGTTAAACGAAAAACATAAAACGCAATAATGAAATAAAAACCATATTTTATCAAATAAATTTTTCGATAAGTGAAAAATAAACTGACCGAGAAGATTGCCCCAAACAACAAAATCATTTCCAGCCATCGAATTTCGATTCCGTGAATTGTCGAGAAAGGCAAATTTTCAATAAAAATCACTAAAAAATTTAACAATTTCACCGAATAATTTAGCAAAATACTCAAAAAAGCCGCAACAGGTTCGAGAAACGAAACTAAAAAGAGTAAACCGCCGCCTGCAAGAATAATTGTCGAAAGCGGCACCGCAACAAAATTGCCGAGTAAAAAATAATTCGGAAATTGATGAAAATAATAAAGTCCGATGGGAAAAGTTCCTATCTGAGCGGCAACTGAGACACTTGTCAAAGCCCAAATTTTTTGCGAAATAAAATTTTTGGGTTCGTACAAATGAAAAATCATCGGGTAGAAGTAAACCAACGAAAAAACAGCAATAAACGAGAGAACAAAACCTATGTCATTGATTAGCAACGGATTCCATAACAAAAGAAAAAACGCCGAAGCCGCCATAGTGTTATAAATATTTGAGTTTTTTTGCAAAGATTGCCCCAAAATAACAAACGAGAACATTACCGTTGCCCTCAAAACGGCAGGCGAGAGTCCCGAAATAAACGCAAAAAACCATATAAAAAGCAACGTAATTAAGGGTTTTAAAATTTTTCCAAAACGAGGTTTATCTAAGAAAAAGAGAAAATATTGAATTAATAACGCAACAATTCCCACGTGCATCCCCGAAACCGAGAGAATGTGCATCGCACCTGAGGCGGAATAGGCTTGCAAAAGATTGTTGTCAATGTCGGCTCTGTAACCAAGAGTCAATGCGGAAAGTACGGCAAATTCTTCACCTTCGAAACCATATTTCTCATAAATTTTCAATAATTTTGTGCGAAGTTTATCTGCGTACAAGAGAAAAATATTTCCTTGATTTTTTTCTATCAAAGTCCATTCGTTTTTTGAGATAAAAATTTGCAAAAAAATATCGTTGTTGGCAGAATATTTTTGATAATCAAATTCTCTTGGGTTTTGCGGTGCAGTAACGTTGTTAAATTTTGTTTTTAAAATAATTTTATCGCCGTAACACAAAAGATTTGCGTTAGAATCTTTGCGAAAATACACCCAACTTTTAAAATTGACTTTTTTCCATTCGTTATTTTGCAAAATTGCCTGAATTTCGAGACACGTTTTTGTCGATTTTTCTCGAATCAGTGGCGGCTGAATAATTATTCCGCATGCTGTTGTCGCAGAATCTTGCAAAATCGAGGTCGGCGGCTTATTTGTACAAAAATAAGAATCAATAAAACCTATCGAAAAAATAAAAATAGACAAAATTGTCCCAAAAATCCAACGCAAAGAATAATTTTCGAGAATTTTCTTAGAAAAAAAAACACACAAAAGCGAAATAAATGCAATAATTCCTAAAATTGTCGTTGCAAAAATTAAATTTGAAAAATAATTACACAGCAATATTCCAAAAATAAACGGAATCAGCAGTCGCACAAAGGGAATTTTTCGCAATTCTCCACTAAAATCAAGGTGAAAAATTTGTTTGCTTTTCAAAAATGTAAAAATTTAAAAGTTTAAAATATATTTTTCGCAAAAATAAAAAAAGTTTTTCGTTTAAACAATTTATTTTTTGAAATTTTTGACAAAATTTTTAAGTTTCTCAAAGCATTGATGTTCAAAATCCCAAATATTTTTTTCTGCTGCGAGTCCTAAACTATTCACAAGCGGAGTTTTTAACGCAAGATAAATTAAAATTTTCGATTTGTAAATATTTTTTGGTGAAAATTCTAAACATTCAAATATTTTTTCAATACAAAATATCTCTTTACTCGCAAAGATAGATTCTAAACAAAGCGTTTCCAACATTCCGCACTGACAAGAATTTGGCATAATGTAAATTCCTGTGTTTATTTTTTCATTTTCTGTGAACGAAATTGCCTCTTTAGGACTTTTAAAACCACATTTCTCCAACGACATTTTTATACTTTGAAAAGCATTTTCAAAATTTTCATCAGCATCGCGGACTAAACCGAGTTTTTTAACTTTTTCAAAACCTGAAACGGCTTTTAACGTTTTTAATTCTTTCGTAAAATTGTCTTTTCCTCCAACATTAAAAATTTGAACTTCGCCAATTTCTAAATGTTTGAGAAAAACTTTGAAAAAAATTTCCTCATCTTTTCCCTCAACAGCCAAAATATTTTCACACTTAACTTCCATATTATCTCACCTCCCAATTTTTTTCTAACGCAATTTCAAGCATTTCTAAATCAAAAGCGACAGCCTGAAAACCGTTTTCAATGTTTTTTTCCAATCGAAAAAGACGGATTTGCTCGTCTTTTTGAGAATTTTTTTCAAACAAATACGCTTTTCGAAACGCTTTAACGCACTCAATAGAATGCGTCACCGCAAAAATTTGAACATTATATTTTTTTGCCGCCTCAAAAATCGCTCGCCAAATTATTTCTATCGATTTAAAATGAAAACCATTTTCCACCTCATCAATTAAAACGCAACCATTCGCAAAATTCGCAATAGTTACAATTATTGACAAAGAACGCCGAATTCCGTCACCCATAACATTTATCGGCACAAGTTGCTCCAAACCTGCATCACAATAAATCAAATTATCGGCTCCGATAACAATATTTTTTATCGTTTTATCAATTTTCGACAAAACCTCAATAACTTTTCCGATTTGTTTCGTTTTAATTAACATGTCTAAACTTTGCGGAAGTTGATTCGAAATACTTGCCGCATTAATAATTGTGCTGTTTAAAGTTTCCCGATAATTTTGTGGTTGACGCAACTGATACAAAATTCCTTGCGAATCAGGATAAATTGCCGCTTTGTAAAAATCACTTATTCCTTTTTTTGAGATAGTTATATCGTAAACATAACCGTCAACAAGTTGATTTCTCATTGAAGTTGAGAGAGAAAGCAATTTTTCGAAAAAATTTTTGTCGAGAGTTGTGTTAATCTCGTTATTTTCGCTTGATTTTTTATGCGGCGAAATAATTAATTTGCGTTTTTGCTCATCTAATTCTGCTTCGATGACAACTTTGTTTTCATAATTTAACTTGTGATAAATTAATTGATGTTCTTTGTCATCGCCCAAAATATAATTTAATCCGCGAAGTTGGTTGATAGAAAACGGTAATTGAGGATTCGAAATACCTGTAATGAGAAATAATGCCTCTAAAACGGTCGTTTTTCCGCAATTATTTTCGCCGACAAATAAATTTACTTGTCTAAAATCATTGATTTCGAGTTTATCTATGCCTCGAAGATTCTCAATTCGCAAACTTTTGTACTTCATTTTTTTCGTTTTTAAAAAAGTTTTTCACTTTTCCTGCGAAAAATGAAAAACTTTGTGAGTAAAATGTTATCGAATTTTCGCAGAAAGTTGTTTTTCGAATGTCGAAATCATTTTTTTCATAATTCCGTCAATCTGAGAATCGGTTAAAGTACGATTTTCGTCTTGCAAAACAAAACTTATCGCATAAGATTTTTTATTTTCGCCCAATTTTTCGTCTTGATAAATATCAAAAATCGAAACTTTTTTCAACAAACTTTTTTCAACAGACTCGGCTAACGTTTTTATTTGTTCAAAACGCACTTCATTATCGACCAATAATGCCAAATCTCGTCTCACTTCGGGATATTTCGCTATCTCGACATACTCAATTTTTTCAGAAAAATGTTTCAAAACATTGTCCCAATAAAAATCGGCAAAAAATATTTCTTGTTCAATATCGAAAAATTTTAACTTCGAAAATTGCGGATTCACCAAACCAAACTGCACAAAAATCTCGTTTTGCAACGAAAAAGTTAAACCATATTGAAAAATATCTTTTTGCGTTTCAGAAATTTGCCATTTCTCTGCATCAAAATTCAAATTTTTCAAAATATTTTCGACAAAAGTTTTTAACAAATAAAAACTTGTTGGTTTTTGCTTTTCCACCCAATTTTCTTCGCTTCGAAAACCCGTGAGAAATAAACTCAAATGTTGCTCTTCTTGATAAGAATTTAAACCATTTCCTGTTTTTTTCGAGTAACAATTTCCAAATTCATACAATTTCAAATTCGGATTTTTATGATTTAAGTTGTGCGAAATGGCTTCGAGACCACCGAAAAGCAATGTTTGTCGCAAAACATTTAAGTCCGAACTCAACGGATTCGCAATTTTAACGCAAGAATCGGCAGGAAAAGTTTGCGAATAATCATAATACGCAGATTTTTGCAGCGAATTTGCCATCATTTCGTTGAAACCGTTGCTGCTAAGAAAATTTGAAATCAAATTTCGAATTTTATGAGTGTCAGGTTTCGCTTGATAAGAAATTGCCGCATTGAGGTGCAACGGAATTTCAACATTATTGTAACCATAAATTCGCAAAATTTCCTCAACAATGTCGGCAGGTTTTTGAACATCAACGCGATAAGGCGGCACTTTTAACGTTAACTCAAAGTCGTTTTCTGCAACAATTTTAATTTCGAGAGACGTTAAAATGTTTTTTATCACATTTTTCTCGATTTTTTTGCCGATTAACGAATCAATATAATCGAAAGAAATTTTAATTTCAAAATCCTGAATTGGTTTTGGGTAAATATCGGTGATTTCGGAAGAAATTTCACCGCCAGCAACTTGCTGAATCAAAAGAGCAGTGCGTTTGAGTGCAAAAATTTGAACATTTGGGTCAACACCGCGTTCAAAACGAAACGAAGCGTCTGTGTTTAAACCGTGTTTTTTCGAAGTTTTGCGAATAAAAGTTGGGTTAAAATACGCACTTTCCAGAAAAATATTTGTCGTATTTTCAGAAACGCCCGAATCTTTGCCGCCAAAAACGCCTCCAATACACATTCCGCCAAACGAATCGCAAATCATTAAGTCTTCGGCAAACAATTTTCGTTCCACACCATCGAGAGTTACAAATTGCGTTCCTTCGTTTAATGTCTTGATAATGACTTTGTTACCGTTAATTTTATCTGCGTCAAAAGCGTGAAGCGGCTGCCCCAATTCGTGTAAAACGAAATTCGTAACATCAACAATGTTGTTGATAGGTTTTTGCCCGATGGCTTTTAATTTATTTTTCAGCCAATTCGGCGATTCAGCAACTTTTATATTCGAAATCGTTAAACCTGCGTAACGCGGACACGCTTCGATATTTTCGACTTCGACAAAAATAAAATTTTCAGTTTTGTCAATTTTAAAATTGTCAACAGACGGTTTTCGCAACGAAATATTTTTCCCCTGATTTTTGAAAAACGCAAATAAATCGCGGGCAACTCCAAAATGCGAGGCGGCATCAATATGGTTTGGCGTGATGGCAACTTCGATAATTGTGTCTTTGTAAACTCCGAAATAATCTTTTGCGAGAGTGCCGATTTTAGTTTCTGCGGGCAAAACCATTATTCCCTCGTGAGAAGTGCCGATTCCGATTTCGTCTTCTGCACAAATCATTCCTTCGGAAAGTTCGCCGCGAATTTTTGCCTGTTTAATTTGAAAAGATTCCTCGCCTTTGTAAATTGTTGTCCCGATGGTTGCGACAATGACTTTTTGCCCTGCTTCGACATTTGAGGCACCGCAAACTATCGACAATAATTTTTCTTTGCCGACATCAACGGTTGTTAAACTCAATTTATCTGCCGATGGATGTTTAATTTTGGTTTTTACCTCGCCGACAACAAACCCTTCGAGTCCGCCTTTGACAGACTCGTAAGTTTCAATTCCTTCGACTTCTAAACCAATGGAAGTTAAAATTTTCCCCAATTCTTCGGGAGAAGCGTCAATAGATAAATATTCTTTGAGCCAAGAATAAGAAATTTTCATTTTTTCTCGAATTTTTTAAACCCGCAAAGATAAAAATTTTTTGAGAAAAAAAGAATTTTTTGTTAAAATTAACTTGCCAAATTTTTCAAAATCTGACAGGTTTGCTTGTAAAAAAATATTTTAACTAAAAAAGTCTTGCACTTTTTTGAAAAAAGTTTTTTCACTCGAATTTGGATTTGGTGAAAAACTGGGTGATTTTGCCAATTTCTCAAGAATTTTGTGTTCATCTTTCGAAACATCTTTTGGAATCCAAACATTCACTCGAACTAACAAATCGCCGCGGGAATAACCGTTCACATCGGGCAAACCTTTGCTTCGCAAACGCAAAATTTTGCCTGTTTGTGTTCCTGGGTCAATCTTAACTTTTGCTTTGCCGTCAAGTGTTGGAATTTCAACGGTTGTTCCTAATATTGCGTCAGGAACGCTGACAAATAATTGATAAAGCAAATCATTTTCGTGTCGCACAAGTTCGGGATGTGGTTCTTCCTCAATAACAATGATTAAATCGCCGTTCATTCCGTTTCTGCGTCCTGCATTTCCTTTTCCTGAAACAGATAACTGCATTCCTTCGGCTACTCCAGCAGGAATATTGATGGTTAAAACTTCGTCTTCTTTAACTATTCCCTCGCCGTGGCAACTTGAACATCGATTTTGAATGATTCTTCCGTCTCCGCCGCAAGTTGGACAAACGGTTGCTGTCTGAATTCTGCCGAAAAAGCTGTTTTGCATTTGCATTACTTGTCCCGTTCCGTGGCAAGTGTTGCATTTTGACGGAGTTGAACCTTTCGCTGCACCGCTTCCTAAACATTCTTTGCAAGGAACGTATTTGTTCACTTTGATTTTCTTTTCGACACCTTCAGAAATTTCTTTGAGAGTAAGTTTCACTTTCACTCGAAGATTAGAACCTCTGTTGACTCCGCGTCTTGTGTCGCCTCTTGAGGAGCCGAATCCGAAACCAAATCCTTGAAAAATATCTTCGAAACGCGAGAAAATGTCTTCCATTGAGGAGAAATCGCTTGCTCCGCCTGTTGTGCCCATTCCTGCGTGTCCGAATTGGTCGTAACGACTGCGTTTTGTGTCATCACTCAATACTTCGTAAGCCTCTGCCGCTTCTTTAAATTTTTCCTCTGCGGCTTTGTCATCAGGATTTCGGTCAGGGTGATATTTTAACGCAAGTTGTCGATATGCTTTTTTTATTTCCTCTTTCGAAGCATTTTTGTCAACACCTAATACTTCGTAATAATCTCTTTTTTCCATAATTTTTTGATAAAAAATTATTCACCAACGACAACCTTCGCAAAACGAATCACTTTGTCGTGCAGAAAATATCCTTTTTCAACAACGTCAACAATTTTATTTTTCAATTCGGGTTTTGGAGCAGGAATTTTCGTTATTGCCTCGTGAAAATCAGCATTGAAATTTGCATCTGAGATCTCTATTGAACGAATGCCGCGCTGTGCGAGAAATTCTTTGAACTTATTGTAAATCAACTCGATACCTTGTTTTATTGCGTCAGGGTCTTTTGCAATTTGCAACGAATTTAAAGCACGCTCAAAATTGTCAATAATCGGTAGAAGGTTCACCAAAATTTCCTCGCCTGCCGTTTTTATCAATTCCATTCGCTCTTTGAGAGTGCGTTTGCGATAATTGTCATATTCTGCTGACAAACGAAAATATTTGTCAGTCATTTCCGACAATTTGGCAGTTAATTCTGCAATTTCATCATTTTTTTCCTGCTTAGAAGACGAATCTTGTGAGGAGGAATTTGCATTGAAAGAGTCAGAAACATTTTGAGAATCTACGTCTTTTTTTTCGTTATTGGTTTCCTCAACTACTTGATTTTCTTGATTTTGCACCTTTTCGTCCATAGATTTTTTTCTCTTTTTTTTCGAATTAAACAAAGAAAATTTCATAAAAATTGAAATTTTTACATTAATACTCAAATTTGTTGCCAATTTTTCAATTTCTGACAAAATGACAGATTTATATATTTTTTTTATTTTTCTCGAAAAAATTTTTTCAATTTAAAAATTTTGTTTACTTTTGGGGTTTAATTTTTACATTAAAACATTATTCTATGGCAATTAAAATAGGAATCAATGGTTTTGGACGAATTGGTCGTCTTGTTTTTCGCGCAGCAATGCAACGAAATGATGTTGAAGTGGTTGCTATCAACGACTTAACAGACCTTCCAACAATGGTTTACTTCTTAAAATATGATACCGTTCACGGCAGATTCAGAGGAAATGTAGAAGTAAAAGACGGACAATTATTTGTCAATGGCAAACACATTCGCGTTACCGCAGAGAAAGAACCTGCCAATTTAAAATGGAACGAGGTCGGTGCAGATTACGTTGTTGAGTCAACAGGAATTTTTGCTACCACCGAAGACTGCAAAAAACATATCGCAGGCGGAGCAAAACGCGTGATTATCTCGGCTCCTCCAAAAGACGAAACCCCAATGTTTGTATTGGGCGTTAATCATCAGAAATATGCAAACCAAGAAGTGATTTCGATGGCTTCTTGCACCACAAATTGTCTTGCACCTTTGACAAAAGTTATTAACGACAATTTTGGAATCATCGAAGGTTTAATGACCACGGTTCACGCAACTACAGCAACACAAAAAACCGTTGATCAGGCTGACCCAAAATCGAAAAAAGATATGCGCGGAATGCGAGCAGCAGCAGGTAACATTATTCCTTCCTCGACAGGTGCCGCAAAAGCGGTAACAAAAGTTATTCCCGAATTGAAAGGCAAACTCACAGGAATGTCGTTTCGCGTTCCAACGTTAGACGTTTCAGTTGTTGACCTCACGGTTCGATTAGAAAAATCAACAACTTACGAAAATTTATGTGCTGTTGTTAAAAAAGCCGCAGAAAATGAATTGAAAGGAATCTTAGCGTACACCGAAGATGAAGTTGTTTCGAGTGATTTTATCGGCGATGCAAATACTTCGATTTTCGATTCAAAAGCAGGAATCGCTCTCAATGATAATTTCTTCAAACTCATCGCTTGGTACGACAACGAATGGGGTTATTCTGTAAAAATTATTGATATGGTTTCTTATATGGAATCAGTGAAATAATTTTTTTATTAACTTTTTCTATAAAAAAACAGGTATTAATTTTTTTCAAAAAAGTTGATATCTGTTTTTCTCATAAAAAATATTAAAATATGTTAAATATTGAAGAAAAATATATCGATGCGGTAACAGAAAAATTATATCGTCTCCTTCGCGGCGAAATTCCTCCGATTTTGTCTCTCCCAAATGATTTTCCCGACAACGAAGTGCGACAAATGTATAATTTTTTTGATAAATTTTTGCTTGAGTATCAAGAATTTTCGAATTTTCTCTTCTCTGTTGCAAGCGGAGAGTTAAATTCACCGCCACCGATGGGAAAAATCAAAGTTATGCAGGCAATAAAATCGTTGCAGTCAAATTTGCGGCACTTAACTTGGAAAACTATACAAATTGCAAGCGGCGATTTTAATCAAAAAGTCGATTTTATCGGAGATTTCTCAAAGGCATTTAACCAAATGACGACTCAATTAAAAGAAGCGTTTGAGGAAATTCAGTTTAAAAACGAAATGTTACTCCAACAAAAAGAGGAAATTTCTGCGCAGACAGAAAATTTACGAAGTGCTTACGACAAACTGAAGGAACTTGATGAGTTTAAACAAGGTTTAACTTCGATGATTGTTCACGATTTAAAAAATCCGTTGAATTTTATTTTGAATATTCCGAATTCTTACTCGCAAGAAAAGAAAATTGAGATGATGCAAAACGCAGGAAGACAAATGTTGAACATGGTTTTGAACATTCTTGATGTGCAAAAATTTGAAGAAGCAAAAATTTGTCTCGAAAAAATGAATTATTCCGTCAATGAAATTGTGAAAGAAGCAATTTTTCAAATAGAATTTCTTGCGAAACAAAAAAATATCGAGATAAAAAACGAAATTTTTGATAATTTTGTTATGAAAATTGACAAAGAATTGATAATTCGCGTTTTTGCGAATCTTTTTACAAACGCAATAAAATACACTCATATCGGCGGCTCAATAACTTTGAAGGCACAGGAAACTGCCGACCATAAATTAAAAATTTCAATTTCTGACACAGGTGACGGAATTCCCGAAGATAAATTGGACAAAGTCTTTGAGAAATTCGAGCAAATTGCGGCAAAGGCTTCAGGTAACATTCGCTCTACGGGCTTGGGACTAACATTTTGCAAATTGGCGATGGAATCGCACAACGGCAACATTTCGGTGAAAAGCAAATTGAACGAAGGAACAACATTTGTTTTGATTTTCCCCAAAATAGAATTTTTCGAAAAAGATAAATTTTCAGAAAATCGAGACATTGCAGAATCAGAGAAAAGTATATTTTCTGATTTTTCGGACAAAGAGAGAAATTTGTTAAAACCATATTTAACGGAATTGCAAAAATTCGAAGTCTATGAAACTACCGAAATTGAAAATATTTTAGAACACATAGATTTTGAAAATTCTAAAAATATCGAAAAATGGGAAAATAATATTTCTGAAACTTTATATAATTTGGATTTTCGCAAATATTCAAAATTAACAAATTTTTAATTTTATTCACAAAAATTTTGAAAAAATGATAAATGTAAATTCTAAAATTACGTCTGTAACGGTTTATAAAAGTAAAGCACAAATTACTCGCACCGCAGAGATTACGTTGCCGCAAGGAAATCATAGTTTGCTTTTTGACAATTTGCCTGTTGAGATTGAAAATAACAGTTTGCAAGCACAGGGCAAAGGAGACGCCGTTTTGTGCGACATAAAATTGAAAAGCATCTCTTTTCGCGATTTTCCTGACGCAGAATTGCAAGCATTAAATGTTGAAAAAACAAAACTTCTTGATTCTATTACTGAGGTGAAAAATCAAATTGCTCGTCTCGAAAATGAAAAGAATTTGGTGAAAAAAATTGAGGAGAAACTCACTCATTCCGACCAAAAAGTTTCAGAAATGGATTTTGACGTTGAGAAATGGAATTCTGTTATTGAGTTTTCGTTGAAAAAAATGGAAATTTTCGATTCTGAAATATTTGAAGCACAAAAAAACCTTCGAAATCTTGACTCTTCGCTTTCATTTTTGAATGAAAAAATTAATTCTTTGGGAAAACCAAAATCGAAAACACAAAATCAAGCAATTATTGAGGTAGAAATGAAAAATGAAGGCAGTTTAATGTTGGAAATTTCGTATCTTGTACGCAATGCTTCGTGGTTTCCTGTTTACGATTTGCGAGTTAGTACCGAGACAAAGACTTTAACGCTTCATTACAACGCAATGATTCAGCAGCAAACAGGTGAGTCGTGGGAGAATATTGCGTTGAAATTGTCAACTGCCCCGATTCATATTGGCGGTCAGCCGCCTGAGCTTGCTCCTTGGTATTTGAGTTCGCAGGTTATCTCGACAAGGTCGGAATCATTTCGCAAAGGCAAACTTTCAGCCATGACAAATCAGATGTTTGTGAAGGAGGAATCGTTAGAAGAGGACGAAAGTTGCGAGGAGGACAAATGTTTAAGCGATATTGTTGTTCCTAATGCGGAGGTAAAAAGTGGTTCTACGTCAGTTTTGTTCATTATTTCGCAAACTCAAACGATATTGAGTCATAATGAGCCTCAAAAAATTTCGATTTTGATAAAAGATTTTCCCATTTCGTTTCGCTATTCGGCTGTTCCGAAGTTGTCGCCGTATGCGTATTTGAAAATGAAAGTTAAAAATGAGTCAGAATTTCCGCTTTTGGCAGGCGAGACGAATGTTTTTTTAAATTCTCATTTTATTTCTCACTCGAAAATGAATTTAGTTGCACCTAATGAGGAATTTTGGGCATTTTTGGGCATCGACGAGGGAATAAAAGTTGAGTACAAAGAGATTAAGAAATTTCAGAAGTTGGAAGGTTTTATTGGAAAAAAACGAAAAGAATTTTTCGAATATTTGATAATTTTGAAAAATCTCAAAAAAACAGAGGAGGAAATTGTTATTTGGGACCAAATTCCGATTTCGCAGCATCAAGATATTATTGTCGAGTTGCTTGAACCCAAATATAAGGAGGAAACTGCGTTTTTGAAAAAAAATGAACATCAATTTTTGGAATGGCTCTTCAAAGTAAAACCAAATGACGAGATACGAATTCCTTTTCGCTTTTCAGTAGAATTTCCGCAAGAAATGTACATTTACGGACTTTAAATTTCATAAAAAAAATCTCTCAAAATTTAAAACTTTGAGAGATTTTTTTGTGACCAACACTATTTGGCAAAACTAATTGCCCTTGTTTCTCGAATGACCGTTATTTTGATTTGTCCAGGGTAAGTCATTTCGTCCTGAATTTTTTTTGCGATGTTAAAAGCAAGTGTTTCTGCTTGTTTGTCTGAAACTTTTTCGCTTCCGACAATAACTCTCAATTCTCTACCTGCTTGAATGGCAAAGGTTTTCAACACTCCAGGGTACGACAAGGCAACTGCTTCTAAATCTTTTAAACGTTTAATGTACGCTTCGGCGATTTCGCGTCTTGCTCCCGGTCTTGCTCCCGAGATGCTGTCGCAAACTTGAACGATGGGCGAGAGTACAGTGGTCATTTCTGCTTCGTCGTGATGCGAACCAATGGCGTTACAAATTTCGGGTTTTTCTTTGTACTTTTCGGCAAGCCGCATACCTAAAATTGCGTGCGGTAGTTCGGGTTCGTCGTCGGGAACTTTCCCGATGTCGTGTAAAAGTCCTGCGCGTTTTGCCATTTTTACGTTTAAACCCAATTCTGCAGCCATTATGGCACACAGATTGGCTGTTTCGCGGGAATGTTGCAATAAATTTTGTCCATACGAGGAACGATATTTCATTTTTCCAATGATTCGGATTAATTCGGGATGTAAACCGTGAATTCCGAGGTCGATGGCAGTGCGTTTGCCTACTTCGACTATTTCGTCTTCGATTTGTTTTTTCGTTTTATTGACAATTTCCTCGATTCTTGCAGGATGAATTCTGCCGTCAGTGACTAACTGATGAAGCGAGAGTCTTGCGATTTCGCGTCTTACAGGGTCAAAACCTGAAAGAACAATTGCCTCTGGCGTGTCGTCAACAACAATTTCTACTCCTGTTGCGGCTTCGAGAGCGCGAATATTGCGTCCTTCTCGTCCAATGATTCGTCCTTTGATTTCGTCATTGTCGATGGGAAAAACGGTAACAGAATTTTCAACAGCCACTTCACTTCCGATTCGTTGAATAGTTTGAATCACAATTCGCTTTGCTTCTTTGCTTGCAGCCATTTTTGCTTCCTCTAAAATTTCGTTGAGATAAGCAGAAACTTCGTTTTTTGCATCATTTTTCAACATTTCAACGAGTTGATTTTTTGCGTCTGCGGCAGTTAGTCCTGCGATAAATTCAAGTTTTTCGATTTGTTGTTTTTGCAATTTATCGAGTTCTTCGTTTCGTTTTGCAACATTTTCTGATTCAGTCTCGAGCGTGGCTTGTTGCGTGTCGAGTTCTTTTTTCTTGGTTTCGAGTTCTTTTTGTTTTTTTTGTAATTCCTCTTTGCGTTGGTTTAGTGAGGCTTCGCGTTGTTTTGCTTTGTTCTCGGCGGCAAGTAATTTGCTATTTTTTTCATTGGTAGCCTTGTCGTATTCGGTCTTGAGTTGTAAAAATTTCTCTTTTGCTTGCAAAATTTTCTCTTTTTTAATGACCTCGGCTTCATTCTCGGCTTCCTTAATTATCTCTTCGCTTCGTTTTGAAAAAATTTTTATTTTCCAATAATAAGCGATGTAAGCTCCTGCGGCAAAGGACAACAGCCCCACACTTATGATGATAAGCACCTCCATTTTTTGTTCGTTGTTAAGAAAAGTTAAAAAGTTTAACAAAAAACCCACATAAATTTCTTTTTTTTTCGACTAACTCTCAAAATTTCGATTCAAAAATGCGGGCAATTTTTGTTATATATGTTGATTTTTCCCATTTACAAATTTTATTTTTTAAAAATATAAATGGTTTAATAAAAAAAATATTTATAAACATTTCATTTTCAATGAGTTACATAAATTTTAACGTTCAAAAATACCTTTTTAGACAGGTTACAAAATTATAAATTTTTTTTAATATACAAAAAATATTTTTAATATTTGCGAAAAATTTTGATTTTTCCATAAAATTTTGTATTTTTGTGCGTTTAAAATTTCTAAACTTTAACTTTATGATTTTCGATTTTTTCAAAAAAGAAAGCAAAGAAGTTGCTGACAAAAGTTTGCAAGAACGAATCGACCTTTCGTTGCAAAAAGCACTTCAAGATAAACGCACCGCCGAGCAAGACATCAAAAAACTCCGCGACTGGGCGCAAGACGCCATTATTGATGTGTATAGCGAATTTTTTCCAAACGCACATTTAACGTTTTATCGTGTAAAATACAAAGAAACGGCACTCGAATCTTTTGACGAGATTAAACAGAAATATGCTTCGAAACTGTCAGAAGAAACGGTTTTGAAATGCGATAACATTGTTGACGGATATAAAAATCAAATTGCTTTGCGACAATCGAAATTGGAATTGTACGACAAACTTATCGCCGAGTATTCCGAAATGAAGAAAAAAATGAGCGGCGGAGCAGGAAGCTCTGTCGGAAAGATGGACAAATTGTCTCAACACACGCAGAGACTTCGCGATATGGAAACCAACACTTCAGATTTGGCAAACACAATGACGGAATCTTACAAACTCGAAAATTTGCAAAAAGAAGTTGAACTCAAGGAGGAATATCTCAAGCAACTCGAACTTTTGTCCAACAAGTATGGCGATGAAACAAGTTTCAAAAATTCTCTTGCCTACAAAGAAGAAGTTGACAAAATGATTTCTGATTTAGACAAAAAATAAATGTCTGTTTCTTTGTTGTGCATTGGTCTCAAAATGATAAGAATTTTACAAATGTCTGTTTCTTCGAAAAAACTTCTCATCGAAATAATGCGAATTATCCCTGCGGCAATTCTTGGGTATTTTCTCTCTAAACTCTTGAAACTCACAGGGATAAGTCGTGTGATATTTTATTTTGCCGTTTATCTTGCGGTTGGGATACTTATTGAATTGATACGAAAAATGTTTAAAAAATAAAATTTTATGGAAATTTTTGACCTCAACGAACTTCCGAATGTTGTCTCGCGATTTATAAATTCGCTTAAAAATAAACGGATTTTCGCTTTTTATGGAAAAATGGGTGCAGGAAAAACTACGTTTATCAAGCAATTATGTCTCGAATTGGGCGTTAAAGATATGGTTACAAGTCCGACTTTTGCGATAATAAACGAATATTCTACCTTTTCGAAACTAAAAATTTTTCATATTGACTGCTACCGTCTCAATTCTATCAACGAGGCACTCAATTTAGGAATTGAGGACTATATATATAGTGAGAATTTTTGCTTTATTGAGTGGGCAGAAATGATTGAAAATTTATTGCCCGCAGAAACGGTTTTTGTGCAAATTTCAGAAACTGAAACAGGAAAACGAAAAATTTTATGGAAATAACGAAAAAAATATTATCTGTGCGATTTGGTTTAGAAACGCAAGCGGAAATGGTTGAGATTTCTCATTCACACAAAATTTTGCGAATCGGAGTTCCAAAAGAAATTGAAAAAGGTGAATATTGCGTTCCGCTTACTCCTCAGGCTGTTCAGCAGCTTTGTCTGCAAGGAAATCAGGTTTTTCTCGAAGCAGGTGCGGGAAAAAGTGCAAATTATGACGATATTGAGTATATCGAGGCAGGTGCAAAAATTTCTTCGAAAAAAGAATGTTTCGAAGCAGAAATAATTTTAAAAATTGCTCCGCCATTTTGTGAGGAGATTTCACTTTTTAACGAAAAACAAATTTTAATTTCAAATTTACATATCAATTCGCAAACGGAATTGTCAATAAAAAAATTAATACAAAAAAAAATTACTGCCATTGGTTTTGAGTATATCAAAGATGAGAGAAATTTTTTTCCTGTAATGTTTTCTCTCAACGAAATTGCAGGTTACACGGCAATTATGGTTGCTGCGGAATATTTGTCGAATGTTCACAACGGCAAAGGTGTCGTTTTGGGAGGAATAACGGGAATTTCTCCTTGCGAAATTGTGATATTAGGTGCAGATACGGCAGGCGAATTTGCGGCGAGAGCGGCTTTCGGATTAGGTGCAACGGTAAAAATCTTTGATAATTCAATTTTTAAACTCAAAAATATTCAGAATCGATTGGGGCAATCTGTTTTTACCTCTATTTTGCAATATTCGGTTTTGAGCAAAGCGTTAAAATCGGCAGATGTGGTTATTGGTGCGTTTGAAACTTCCGAAAATATTGCGGATTTTCGTATTTCTGTCGAAATGATAAAAACGATGAAACGCAATTCCTTGATTATTGACTTGAATAGCAGCGGCAATTCTTGCTTCGAAACTTCAGAGTTGACTAATTTGATTTCACCCACATTTCAGAAATACGGAGTAATTCATTATTGCGTTCCCAATATTACGTCTCGCGTGGCGCGGACGGCCAGCATTGCGTTGAGTAATGTTTTAGTTCCGCTGTTGATTTCTTTGGGAAAAGCAGGAAATATTACTTCGCTTTTGAAGGAAAATTTGAGTATTCGCAACGGCACATATTTATTTAACGGCATTTTAACAAATTCGACTCTTGCCCAAAAATTCAATTTGCCTTCGAGAAATATTGACTTTTTGATGGCTGCTTTTTAAAAAAATTTTATTATTTTTGTGCAAAAATTAAACTTCAGAAAACTATGTTTGAGTTAGCAACTTTCGACAAACTTTTGAAAAATCGTTCATTTTTGTTTGTCAATAAACAATTTATTTTTTGGGATGTCAACGAGAGGAATTATGTTACCGTTGATATTGAGGAGTCTTATTCCGCTCAGGATTATGATAAATTGCCCGAAAATGCACCGTTTCAACTTATCAATTCAAAACTTTTTTTTATGCCTTCACCGACAATTTTACATCAAGACATTTTGCTTTTTTTAGCGTCAGAAATGCGATATTTTGTTTCTTCTCAAAAATTAGGAAAAGTTTTTGTTGCTCCGTTAGATGTTTATTTGGACAATAAAAATGTTTTTCAGCCTGACATTTTTTTCATTTCGACAAATAATCAACAAATAATTCAGAAAAAAATTGTTGGTTCTCCCGATTTGGTTGTAGAAATTCTTTCTCCTGCCACAGAAATAAAAGATTTAAACGAGAAAATGGAAATTTACGGTTTAAAAAATGTGCAAGAATATTGGGTTATTTTTCCTGATAAAAAAATGGTTTCGCAATATGAAAATCAAAATCAAAAAATGGTTTTGACAAATAAATTTTTCGAAACAGGAATTTTAAACTCAAAAACGATTCAAAATTTTGTTTTTGATATTTCAAAATTATGGTAAAATTTTATATAAAAACTTCATTATCAAATTGTTATGGGAAAAACCTTTGTTGAAAAAATTTTAAATGCTTCTGTTGGTGCGATAGTTTTCGCAAAACCTGATATTGTTCTCACGCACGATAATACGGCAAGTATTTATCAAACTTTTCAAAAAATGGGTGGAAAAAAAGTTTTCGACCCCAATCAATTATTAGTCGTTCTCGACCATAATGCACCTCCAACGGATTCGAAACTTGCAAACGATTATCAGCAAATTCGCAATGTTGTCAAGGAGCAGGGAATAAAAAAGTTTCACGATGCAGGCAGAGGAATTTGTCATCAAATTATGTCGCAATATGCTCGTCCCAAAATGTTAGTCGTTGGCAGCGACAGTCATACTTGCACCGCGGGTGCGTTTAACGCTCTCGCCGCGGGTATTGACCGCACCGAGGCGGCAGGTTTGTGGAAGAAAGGCGAAACTTGGTTTCGCGTTCCAGAATCTATAAAAATCACACTTTCGGGGAAATTGCCAAAAGGCGTTTACGCAAAAGATATTTCGTTGTGGATTATCGGAATGATTGGTGCAGACGGAGCAAATTATATGTCTATAGAATTTCACGGCGAGGGAGTAAAAACGCTTTCGCTTTCTGAACGAATGACTCTTGCGAATCTTGCTTCTGAGATGGGTGCCAAAAACGCAGTTTTTCCTTCTGACGAGGTTTTAGAAAACTTTTTAGGTGAAAAAATTGCAGGAATTTGGGCAGATTCTGACGCAAATTATTTCAAAGAAATAGAAATTGACTTGTCAAAATTAATGCCGTTGGTTGCTTGTCCGCATCAGGTTGAGAATGTTAAGTCTGTCTCGGAGGTGAAGGATGTTGTTGTGAATCAAGGAGTTATCGGCACTTGCACAAACGGCAGATTAGACGATTTGAGAATCGCAGCAAATATTTTAGACGGGAAAAAAATTGTTGATGGTTTTCAATTATTGGTAATTCCTGCTTCGCAAGAGATTTTTTTGCAGGCAATAAAAGAAGGCATTATTGAGAAAATTATTCTTGCAGGCGGAACGGTTTTGTCTGCTTCTTGCGGTCCGTGTTTGGGAACGGGGCAAGGAATTCCTGCGGATGGCGTGAATGTTATCTCAACGGCGAATCGAAACTTTTTGGGCAGAATGGGAAATCCGAAGTCGAATGTATATTTGGCATCGCCTGCGTGCGTGGCTTTTTCAGCATTGAGTGGAAAAATCTCTGATCCGAGAGGTGAAAATTTTGATGACAAATTTCCATATCAAATTCCACAAACTTCAACAATTTCAATTCCTAAGAACGAAAACAGACGTTCAAAAGATGGAATTTGGAATTATTCTGACGCAGATAATCTCAATACTGACCAGATGTTTGCGGGAAATCTCACTTATAGCGTTAAAAGTTCTGACGCAGCAGCGATTTTACCTCATTTGTTCAAAGGTTTTGATGAAAGTTTCGCAGAAAATGTTAAACCCAATGATATAATTATTGCGGGAGATAATTTTGGTTGTGGAAGTTCTCGCGAGCATCCTGCTGTCGGACTTGCGTTTGCAGGTGTGAAAGCGGTAATTGTTAAGTCTGTGAACAGAATTTTTTATCGTTCTTGCATAAATCAAGGACTTTTATTAATTGTTAACCGCGAAGTTGTTGAGAATTATCGCAACGGAGATACTTTCGAAATTGATTTTGAAAATGGTTTTGTGAAATTAAACGAGAAAAAGTTTAATCTTGCTCCGTTACCTGAAAAATTAATGAAAGTTATTGAGAAAAAAGGACTTGTTAATTTTATGTTGAGTATTAATTAATATTAAATTTCACTATTTTGTAAAGTTTTCATCGTAAAAGGTGAAAACTTTATTTTTGTTGACAAATAAAATAAAAAAAAAGTTTACAAATTGATAAAATAATTTTTTATCTTTGCAAAAATTTTAGTTTTCTTTGTATAAATATTTTTATGAATCAGAGAATAAACATTTTTCGAAGTTTAAAAAATAAAATTTCTCAAAAAATTTCGCGAAATATTTTAGTTTTCGAGAATTTTCGTATTGCTTTCGCTTCCATTCGGTCTAATGCGTTGCGAAGTGTGTTGACAATTTTAATTATTACCATCGGAATTATGGCATTAGTCGGAATTTTGACCGCCATTGATGCAATAAAAAATTCTATCAACAGCGAATTCTCAAGAATGGGGGCAAATACTTTCACAATTACCTCGCGAGGAATGCACATACAAATCGGCGATAATCGTTATCGCACCAAAAATCACGCTGCCATTTCGCATCGCGAGGCTGAACGTTTTAAAAACGAATTTGATTTTCCTGCCTCAGTCGCTCTCAGCACGCGAGCAACAGGCACAGGAACGGTGAAATATCTCTCTTTAAAAACCAATCCCAATATTCCCGTTTTGGGTGTTGATGAGAATTTTTTGTTCAATTCAGGTAATGAAATCGAAAAAGGGAGAAATTTTACACAGCAGGAAGTGCGAGATGGGAAAAATTACGTTGTTGTCGGGACAGATATTGTTACTACACTTTTTAAAAATAACGAAAATCCTATTGACAAAGTGGTTTCTATTGGAAATGGGAAGTATCGAATTGTTGGAATTTTAAAAAAACGCGGTTCAAGTATGGGTGGAAATGAGGATAAAATTTGTTTTATTCCTTATACGAATGTGCGACAATATTTTCCACAACCCAATATGACTTATAGAATCAGTGTTAAACCGCAGCAAAGTTATATGATGGAAGCGGCAATTAGCGAGTCTGAAGGTTTATTTCGCGTGATTCGTGGTTTATCTGTGAAGGATGAAAGCGATTTTAACATCGTAAAAAGCGATAATTTAGCAAATTTGTTACTCGAAAATATTCGTTATGTGACGGTTGCGGCAACTTTGATAGGAATAATTACGTTATTTGGTGCGGCTATCGGTTTAATGAACATCATGTTAGTCGCTGTTGCTGAACGCACAAGAGAAATTGGTACGCGAAAAGCCATCGGTGCAACGTCAAAAACGATTAAACAACAATTTCTCTTCGAAGCCATTCTTATCGGTCAACTTGGCGGTTTTTTTGGAATCTTACTCGGCATTCTTATCGGTAATATGGTTTCGATGATGGTCAGTACTGCGTTTATTATTCCTTGGATGTGGATCTTCGGCGGCGTAATTTTGTGTTTGGGAGTAAGTCTTGCGTCAGGTTTGATGCCCGCTATAAAAGCGTCAAAGTTAGACCCGATCGAAGCCCTTCGATATGAATAATTGGTTTTTGGTAAAAAAAAGAAAAAATTTGAAAAATGATTAATTTTTTATAATTTTGTAGCCCCAAAATTTGCGAATTTTTTGGGAAAAATTATTTTTTGGAAAAAATGCAAGATATTTTATCTAAAATGGAGGAAATTTTTGATGGTATGGATGCAGAAATTACTGTTATTCCTTTAAACGACCCTGAAACAAAGGACGACATGTTCGAAAAAACTCAATTACCGATTCTCCCAATACGAAATACGGTTTTGTATCCGCAAATGGTTATTCCGATTTTTATTAATCGCGAGAAATCTATGAATTTAGTCAGAAGCGTTTATAAAACTGACAAAATTATTGGGGTAGTTACGCAAAGAGACATCAATAACGAGGATCCAAGAACCGATGATTTATATAATATCGGTACGGTGGCTCGAATTTTAAAAATTTCAGAAGTAAACGATGACACAATTTCTGTGTTGGTTCAGGGGAAGAAACGTTTTTTTATCAAAGAAATGTTGACTGAAGAGCCGTATTTTTCGGCAGAAGTTGAATTTTTGTCTGATGATATTCCTGATGAAACCGATTCTGAATTTGAAGCAATGACAGGTGCGTTGAAAGATTTGTGTATCAAAGTGGTTCAACTCTCGCCGCACATTCCATCTGAGGCTGTTATGGCAATCCGAAATATCGAAAGTCCGATTTTTTTAATTAATTTTGTCAGTTCCAATGTTGATGTGGAATTGGTGGAAAAGCAACATTTTCTCGAAATGGATAATATTCGGGAAAAAATAGGAACTCTTTTGCGTTATCTTTCGCGCGATGTGCAGAAATTACAACTCAAAAGCGATATTCAAAACAAAGTTCACGAGGAATTAGACCGTCAGCAGCGGGAATATTTTCTGAATCAGCAGATAAAAACCATACAAAACGAGTTAGGTGGAAGTCCTCTTGATTTGGAAATTGAAGCGTTAGAGGAAAAAGCAGCAAAGAAAAAATGGCATAAAGCAACTTTCGAAGTTTTTAAACGCGAATTGGAAAAGTTAAAGCGAATACACACGCAATCTCCCGAACATTCGTATCAATTAAATTATGTTCAGACTCTTGTTGAACTTCCTTGGAACGAATTTACAAAAGACAATTTTGACTTACATCGGGCGGCGAATATTCTCAACGAGGATCATTTTGGTTTGGAAAAAGTGAAAGAACGAATTTTGGAACATCTTGCTGTTTTGAAACTCAAAAAAAGTATGAAAGCACCGATTTTGTGTCTCTTTGGTCCTCCTGGGGTCGGAAAAACTTCGCTTGGGAAATCCATCGCAAGAGCCTTAGGACGCAAGTACGTAAGAATATCTCTCGGCGGACTTCATGACGAGGCAGAGATTCGCGGACACAGAAAAACTTATGTCGGAGCAATGCCGGGAAGAATTATTCAGAATCTTAAACGCATTCAGTCTTCGAATCCTGTTTTTGTGTTGGATGAAATCGATAAAATCGGGCATGATTTTCGCGGCGATGCGTCTTTTGCGTTGCTTGAAGTTCTTGACCCCGAACAAAACGCAAATTTTTACGACAATTATCTCGAATTGGAATATGATTTGTCAAAAATTTTGTTCATCGCTACTGCAAATTCAACTGCCGATATTAAACCTGCGTTGCGCGACAGAATGGAAATGATAAATATCACAGGTTATGTGGTTGAGGAAAAAATCGAAATCGCAAAAAGACATTTAATTGAGAAGCAACTTGAGGAAAACGGCATAAAATCTGCGAATCTTGAGTTTTCTGACGAAACACTTGCGTTTATTATTGATATTTACACAAAAGAATCGGGTGTGCGAGAGTTGGAAAGACAAATTGCAAAGATTTGTCGCAAGATGGCAAAGAAAATTGCGTTGAAAGAATCGTATAAACCTCAAATTTCGATTTCTGATGTTACTGAAATGCTTGGAATTTCGAAATATGAAAAAGAGAAATATGAAAATAATGATTTTGCAGGTGTCGTTGTCGGACTTGCTTGGACTGCGGTGGGCGGAGAAATTCTTTTTGTCGAAACTTCTTTGAGTAAAGGTGCAGGAAAACTCACTTTGACAGGAAATTTAGGTGACGTAATGAAGGAATCAGCCGTTTTGGCACTCGAATATATAAAATCGAATGCGAAAATGTTTAACATTGATGAGAAAATGTTTAAATTTTTGAACGTTCACATACATATTCCTGAGGGTGCAATTCCCAAAGATGGACCGTCGGCAGGAATAACTATCGCAACTTCGTTGCTCTCAGCATTTACGCAGCGAAAAGTTCGCAGCAATTTAGCGATGACAGGTGAGATAACATTGCGTGGAAAAGTCTTGGGTGTCGGCGGAATAAAGGAAAAAATTCTTGCAGCAAAACGCGCAAACATTACCGATATTATTTTGTCAGAGGAAAATCGCAAACACATTACAGAAATCAACAAATTGTATCTCAAAGGTTTAACGTTTCATTACGTTAAAACGATTCAGGAGGTTTTCGATATTGCTTTGTTGAACGAGAAGGTTTCGAATCCACAAATTTTCGATTTTTCTTCGAAAAAAGAAACGAAATAATTTTGCCTTTTCAGTTAATATAACCTTTTCATTGTTTTAAACGATGAAAAGGTTTGTCGGTTTTGGAAGCGATTCTTTTGAAAAATTAACACAGAATATAGAATTGACTTCAACAAATACATTTATTTGTTGAAGTATTTGGTTACAATGCCAACGTAACGGCATTTCAGAAAGAAATACAAAAAAGAGGAATATCTTGAGGCTGCAAAAAAAGAATTCGGTGAAATAGAAACAGAATAAAATTAATTTTTCAAAAAAAATAGCGACAAATTTTAATTTGCCGCCACAAAGATTTAATTTTTTAATTCCTTTTCAACAATTTCTTTGTCATCGAAAGGAAATTTCACGCCGTTAATTTCTTGATAATTTTCATGTCCTTTTCCAGCAATTAAAATGACGTCATTTTTTCGAGCCAAATGACAAGCCATTTTTATTGCCTCGCGTCTGTCTGTAATTTTAAATGTCTTCTTAACATCTTGATTATCAAGTCCTTGAAACATTTCCTCAATAATTTCTTCAGGTTTTTCTGTCCGCGGATTGTCGGAAGTTAAAATCAAAATATCGCTATTCTCAGCAGAAATTTTTGCCATTATTGGTCGTTTTGTCCTATCGCGGTCGCCGCCTGCACCCACAAGAGTGATGAGTTTGGTCTCTTGATTTCTCATTTCGTTGATAGTTTGCAACACATTTTGCAACGCATCAGGAGTGTGTGCGTAATCAACAATTGCGGTAATATCGGCAAAATGCACCGTTTCGAAACGTCCCGCTACGGGCTGGAGTTCTGAAATGATTCGCAAAACTTCATTTTTTTCTTGTCCCAAAAGAATTGCCGCCGAATAAATCGCAAGCAAATTATATGCGTTAAATGTTCCAATTAAATGCGTCCAAACTTCTACATTATCAAGCACTAACAACATTCCGTCAAAGTGTTTCTCCAAAATTTTTGCTTTAAAATCAGAAATTGACTTCAAAGAATACTCAAATTTTTTTGCTTTTGTGTTTTGCAACATAATTTTTCCGTTCTTGTCGTCAGAATTTATCAATGCGAAAGCAAATTCGGGCAAATTATCGAAAAAAGTTTTCTTCGCTTTGATATATTCCGCAAAAGTTTTGTGATAATCCAGATGGTCGTGAGTAATATTCGAAAAAATTCCGCCCGCAAAAGTTAACCCCGAAATGCGATGTTGAACCACAGAATGCGAACTAACTTCCATAAAAGCAAATTCGCAATTTTGTTTTACCATTTCATTTAACCAAAAATTAAGCGAAATTGCATCGGGAGTTGTGTGCGTGGCAGGAAATTCTTGCTCATTAACGTAATATTTCACCGTCGAGAGACAGCCAACTTTGTAATCAAGTTTCAAAAACATCCGATACAAAAGCGTTGCGGTGGTTGTTTTGCCGTTAGTTCCCGTTACTCCGACAAGTTTTAACTTTTTCGATGGAAAATCATAAAACGCAGTTGCGATTTTTCCTAAACTTTCAGAAACATTTTTCACCAAAATAAAAGTAACTTTTTCAGAAATATTTGCGGGCAATTTCTCGCACAAAATGGCTGCTGCTCCGTTTTTGATAGCCGAGTCAATAAAAGTGTGTCCATCAACTTGTGTGCCTGAAATTGCAGCAAAAAGACAATTTTTGTTTACTTTTCTCGAATCTATTTCGATTTTTTCTATCAAAATTTCCGAATTTCCCAAAATTTTTGAAATTTTAATTTGAGATAATAAGTACGTTAATTCTTTTTTCATTTTTAACTGAAATTTTTTGCAAAAGTAAAAATATTTCGCATATCTAAAAGTCAATTAGAAAATAAATTTTGAGATTTTTTAAAATTTTTTCTGTAAAAAAAAAGTTTAAATTCTGTCAAATTTTTTCAAAATCTGACAGAATTTATTTATTCCTGAACACCTTGCGGCGGTTTTGCATTGGCAGGATTTGAACCTTTGATTTTTAATAAAATATAACTCACTACCATAAGTGCTTGATTATCCGACATTTGCGAATTAAACGCAGGCATTCCCTTTTCTTGAAAACCATATTTGATAGTTTTAAAAACTTGCGTTGGTTTTCCACCGTGAATCCAAGAATTATCTGCCAAATTCGGACCAATAGCATTTCCCTCGCCCAAATTTCCGTGACAACTGGCACAAGTTTTTTCGACAAATAATTCTTTTCCTTTTTCTAAACTTTCGTTATCCGAGAGAAGTGAAAAATTATTCTCATCAAAATTTGAGACAGATTTAGTTTTTTGAAACTGCGAAATAGCGGCTTCATATTCGGCTTCTTGCAATTTTCCTTGAAAAAATACGTGAAAATGTACAAAATAAATCACTGCCGCAAAAACCGTTACGACAAACAAATACGTTATCCAACGCGGAATAGAATTGTCTAACTCTTGAATTCCGTCAAAAGAATTTTCTGAATCTTCCATATTTTAATTATTTTCGTCAAAAGGAAGTTGAGAATATCGATTCAAAACACTTTTTTTCATAAAAAATGTTAAAATAATTAAAAAAACAAAAACAATAATTAAAAAAATTAACGACAAAATGGCAAAAAATTCAATATTCGCAATTTCCTGTAGATAAGAATTTAACATTTTCGCTTTTTTTGAAAATACAAAATTAAACAATTTTTTCAATTTAAAAAAGAGATATTATTTTTTCGAAAAATTTTTGAGAAAAATTGAGAAATTTCACAAAAAACAGAAAAATTGGGTGAAAAATGAGAAAAAATTCGATTTTTTAGCAAAAAATGATAAAAACTTAATTTTCGTTTAATCTCTTGATTTTCAATATTTTAACTAAAAATCAAGAATTTTTGCGAAAAAAATTTAAAAAAAAAATCATTTTTTTCTCATTGATAATCAATGAGTTGTGATTTTTTTTGAAAAAAAATGAAAAAAAGTTGAGAAAAAATTTGGTGGTTTCAAATAATGTTTTTATATTTGCAACGTCAAAATGAAAAAGCGAATATTGATAAAAAAAATTCGTTTTAAAGTTCAAAACGGTCGGGTAGTTCAGTTGGTTAGAATGCCGCCCTGTCACGGCGGAGGTCGCGGGTTCGAGTCCCGTCCAGACCGCTTCATAAACAAAGGTTCGTAACGGATGAGTTGCGAACTTTTTTGTTTTCTCACGATAAAAAATTGTCAGATTTTGAAAAAACTTGACAATTTTTAACTTTTCTCAATATTTGAGAATTATTTTGCGACAAAAATTTGGTTTTGTTTAGATTTATGAACCGTCAAGACATCAATAGTGCCTTTTTCGGGGATAAATTTTTGAAAATTATTGAGAGAAATATTTTTTCCTGTCTTGCTGTCAAAAAGAAAATATTCTAAAGATTCAAAAAAATCTGAAAAATCTTTGAATGTTAAATTTTTTTCCTGCAAAATATATAAACCCATTTCAAAGATTATCAATGGTTTATGAATTTCGAGAATTTTTCTTGCCCCTCGAAGAACGTTTATTTCGTAGCCGTCAGTGTCAATTTTTATAAAATCAACTTTTTCCAAGTGTTGCGAGACAAAAAAATCATCAAGCGATATTGACGGCACTTCTTCTGTGTTTTGAATAGTTCCGCCGTGAAGTGGATGCGTGTTTTCGAATTTTTTTCCACTGATATCCCAACTCGAATATGCCGTTAACAAACTTTTTTCTGAACTTTTTTCCGACACAAAACATTGATTTACAACAATTTGCGGAGATAAATTTTCATTTAACTCAATATTTCGTTTAAATTTTTTCAACGCATAATGTGTTGGTTCGAAAGAAAAGACTTTACTTTTAGGAAAATTTTTTGCAAATTGCAAAGTCATAATTCCAAAATTTGCCCCGACATCGAAGATGACAGGATTTTCGGAGAGTTTTAAAAACGAATTTTTCGAAACGTGAGACTGAAAATTGCCAAACAAAAACAACGACAAATCAAGTCCTTCGTTCAAATGCACCTCAAAGCGAATTTTTGACCTTTCAATAATATACGATGGTTTTCTGAAAAAAATTTTAACCATTCGATATAAAATTTTCGCAAAACTCAATTTAATTAACGTTAAAGGCAATTTTCGAAACAAACTTTTCATAAAAAAATGTTTAAACTTGTCAGATTCAGAAAAATTTGACAAATATTTTTAATTTTTTGGTAAATCTACAGGAATAAAATGTCGATGCAGCCCCAATGTTTTTTCGTCAATTCCGACAGCCAAACCAATTGCTTGCGTGAGATAAAGCACAGGGATTTTGCAAGATTTTCCCATCGCTTTTTCGATTTCAGGTCTTCGCATATCCAGATTTGCGTGGCACATCGGGCAAGCAACGATAATTGCCTCCGCACCGCGGCTAACTGCGTCTTCGAGAATTTTGGCAGACAACTTTGCGACAACATCGGTTTTCGAAACCGACAAACCTGCGCCGCAGCATTCAGTTTTCATTGCCCAATTGATGGGTGTTGCTCCGAGAAGGGTTAAAATTTTTTCCATTGACTGCGGATTTTCCACTCTGTCGAAGTGCAAAACTTTTTCAGGACGCACCAAGAGACAACCATAATAACACGCAACCTTATTTTTCAACGGTTTCACAATTTTTTTCTCTAAATTTTCCAAAAAATATAAATTAATCATCTGAATAACATTTAAAATTGTCCCGCTTGCGTTATATTTTGCTTCAATAATTTCCTGAATTTCGTTTCGCAAAGAAATGTTATGCCGCAATTCGTGTTGCGTTACCGACAAACGACTATAACAAGCCGCACAGGGTACGACTAACTCGTGCAAATTATCTCTTTCAGCCGCTGCCAAGATTCTTGCGGGCAATGCCAATGACAATTTTTTGTTTAAATTATGTGCTGCTGTTGCTCCGCAACAATTCCAGTCTGAGATTTGCTGCAATTCTATGCCAAAAAACTTTGCAAGTGCTTCGACAGATTCGAAATATTCGCGTGCAGAGCCTGTTAAGGAACAGCCAGGATAAATTCCAAGTTTCATAAACAAATTTTTTGTTAAATATTCGAAAAACCATATTCTTTTAACACTTGAGAAATCGAAAATTTTTTCATTTTTTATCAAGCGTTTTCTTAAAAATTCTTTGCAAAACAGACAAATCTTTTATTTTTTCGGGAAGTAAATGCAATTTTCCTTTGCTAAACATTTTTGGGGCAAGCATAACATCTTGCAAAAGGTTAAAAGTTTTCAATTTATAATTTTTGATTAGTCCGACCTCGTGAAGTCTGCCTGTACTTTTTACAATTTCCAAAAACGATTTATGAAAAGCGATAACATTTTTCATTTCAGGGTTTGTCTTTTCATTTTGAAAAGATTCCTGACGCAAAAAGTCCATAATCACAGGAATATCGACTTCCATCGGGCAACGAGCAATACACATTTCGCAAGTTAAACAAATCCAAATGCTTTTTGAACGCAAAATTTTATCATCCATTTGCGGAATTCGGGTTTGTAACATTCGCAAAACGACACTCGGCGGAAAATCCATTTCAGTTTCGGCAAGCGGACAACCCGCCGAGCATTTTCCACACTGATAACATCTTTCGACAGAAATTCCGCAATTTGCAAGAATTTTTCCTGCCAAAGAATCATCAATTTCGATATGATGTGCAGACGAGGACATAAATTTTTCGAAAAATTAATTTTGCCAAAAATACAACTTTTTTTTGAAATTTACAAATTAATTTTCAAATTTTTTATTAATTCATAGATAGAAAAAAAGTTTTGATTCTCAAAGTTCCAAAAATATTTTTTCTCGGAATTTTTTTTGATAAAAATTTTTTTCTCGGAATTTTTATCTATTTGAAAATCAATGCGTTGCAGAGATTTTTGAGTCCAAAAAAATATTTTTTCGTCTTCTACGTCAGAAATCAAATTGACAAATTGAGGTTTTGGGTGTGAAAATTTAAAATTTCCATCTTTTTCGTCGAAAAACATCGAATTATCTGAAAATAAATTTGAAAAAATATTTTGCAAAATCAAATCCTCAGGTGCCGCTTCGAGAATGGTGTTGTTGTGAATCAGCCAAATTTTGTCGGCAATTTGCAAAACTACGCTTAAATCGTGAGAGGAAAAAATGACGGTTTTATTTTCTTGATTCGTTAACTGCTTCAAAATCAAGAGAATATCAAATTTCGAAACAATATCTAAAAATGCTGTTGGTTCGTCTAATAAAATAAACGGCGTATTTTGGGCGAGAGTGCGGGCAATCAAAGTTTTTTGCTTTTCTCCATCGCTAATTTCGTTAAAATTTCGATATTTTAGATGAGTTATCTTTGTGGTAATCAATGCTTTGTCGATAAAAAATCTGTCTGTTTCGCTTAAATTTCCGAAGTGATTTGTGTGCGGGAAACGTCCTGCGGCGACAACTTCGTACACTTTTAAAAAATTAACTGCGGGCAATTCCGTACTCACAAAAGAGAGATTTTTTGCCCATTCTTTGCGGGAATATTGGGAAATATTTTTTTCGAACAGAGAAATTTCACCTACTGCGGCGGGCAAAAGTTTCATTAACGTTTTGAGAAACGTACTTTTTCCTGTCCCGTTCATTCCGATGAGAGAAATTAATTCGCCTTTGTTTGCCGATAAATTGAGATTTGAAAGTAAAATTTTAGACGAATAACCAACGTTTAAGTTATTGATAATCAAAGTTTTACAATTTAATTCCTAAAATACTAATATCATCTCGTTGCTCCTCTGAACCCTGATGCAGAGCAAGAGACTCAATAATGTTATTTTTTTGCTCTTCTAAGGAAAGAGAAATATTTTGCAGCAACATTGAAATAAATTTTTGCGTTCCAAAACGCGAGTGAGAAATGTTGCTTTGGTCGATAATTCCGTCAGTGGTGAGATAAATGAAATCATTTTTTTGCAGCGTTAGCTCTTGCTGCGAGAAGTCAAAATTGTCTTTTCCGACTCTTGCTCCGCCGATAGATTTTCTGTCTCCTTTGAGAATCGAAATTTCTTTTCCTGTGTTGCGATAATAAAATAAAGATAATTTTGCACCGCCGAAAATGATTTTAACGTCTTGATTATCAAGATATTCTATTCGACAAAGACAAATATCCATTCCGTCATTATTATCGTTTTTGCTTTGATTTAACGCAACTTGAATGCTTTGATTTAACGTTTTGAGAATTTCTGAAGGGTGAAAAATTTGTTTTTCGTTTACAATTTCGTTCAATAATCGACTTCCAATCATCGACATAAACGCCCCCGGAACGCCGTGACCTGTGCAATCGACAACTGCGAGAAAAATCATTTTGTCAACCATCGAAAACCAATAAAAATCGCCTGAAACAATATCTTTGGGTTTATAAATAATGAAAAAATCGAAAAATTGTTTAAGAATATCGGTTTGCGGCAAAATTGCGTTTTGAATAGTTTGTGCGTAGAGAATGCTTTTTCGAATTTGTAAATTTTGAAACTCAAGTTTTTCTTTTTGCATCGAAATCTCGTTTTGTGCTTCTTTCAAAGACGAAATATCGGTGTCAATGGCAACAAGTTTGCGAATATTTCCGTCAACATCTAAGATGGGCGTCAATGTTGTCTGAATCCAAATATTTTTCCCTTCGAAATTTTTCGTTTCAAATTCGTAGGTTACCGAAATTTTTTTCGTTTTACAAATTTCAATTTGTTCTTTTATATAAGAATCAGTTTTCGGACCGACAATATTTTCGCTAATTTCTTTGATTAATTGTTCAAAAGAGTAACCAAAAATCCGTCTAAAACCTTCATTTACCCACTCGAAACGTCCAAATTCGTCCATAATTAAAACGGCGTTGTCCGTTTCGCTTGCCACGAGAGACAATTTTTCCAATTCCTTGTTATTTTGTTCCAACAATTCGGCTTGTGCGAGGATTTCCTCTTTTTGCTGCACGACCTCAGCTGTCCTTTGCCGTACAATTTCCTCTAATCTCAGATTTGCTGCCTTGAGTCTGCGAAGTTGATATTGCGTTGCGGCATAAAAGAGAAATATGCCAATTATCACGTAACCCGCATACGCCCAAGGAGTTCGATACCAAGGCGGCAAAATTTTGAACTTATAAATTGCTTCTTTACTCTCGATTCCAAAAATATTTTTCGCTTTCACGCGAAAAACATAACTTCCTGCAGACAAATTTGTATATTCCTTCAACGTTTTATTGTCCCAATGCGACCAATTTTTATCGAAACCTTCGAGTTGAAAACTATATTCGTTGGCAGATTCCTTCTCAAAACTTGTCGCAGCAAATTCAAAAGTTAAAGAATTAAATTTATATGGAAGTTTTAGAAACGTAACCTCAGGCTGTTGACTTGTAAAAACGGGAAACATTTTTTCTTTCTGCAAAGAATCTTTAAAATATGTCCCAAAAAATATTGTTGAGTCGTTGCGAATAGTAACATTTCGAATCAAAACGTTAAAATTTGTCTGAAAATTTGTAGAAATATTCGGGTTATAGCGAAATAAACCTTCGTTTGTACAAATCCACGCAATAGAATCTTCCACCACAAACTGATGAATATACGTTGGTTTGTCAACAAACGGCACAGGTTTCCAGTCGTAAACACCCAACTGATTTTTTGCCAAAAAACCAACGCCAACACCTGAATTTATCCAAATTCTTTGTTTTTTGTCAATATAAATTTGCGTTGTTTTAATGGAGTCTTTCGCAAATTTTTCAGCAAAATTTATTTCAGGAACAAACCTAACTCGTTGATTATCAAATATTATCGTTTTATAAATTCCTTTTGGAGTTGCCAAAAACAATTCATTTTTAGAAAAATGCAGAAAAATATGGTCAATTTGTGCTAAACCATCTTTTGTGTTGTAACTTTTCAACTCGTAATCGTTGATATTTTTGTTAAATTTCAAATAAATTAAACCGTTGAAAAGTGTTGATAACCAAAGATTGCCGGCACTATCAACAGCAATATCTCGAATTGGGTCAGAGATTTCGTTGAAACGTTTATAACTAAGAAATTGTATATCTCCTTGATTTCGTTGCACTTGCAATGCGACAAGTCCGTCATAAACTCCTGCAAAAATATAATTTGGAAACTTCGGATTCTCAATTAGTCGGTAAGTTTTTCCCAAAGAAGGAAAAATTTGTGAATAATTTTTTGTGTCTATCAAAAAAATTCCTTTCGTCGAGCCTGCCAAAACTTTGTTACCGAGAGGTAACAATTCCCAAAACGAGGTTTTTATGTTGTTTGCCCAAATAAACGAATGTTGGTCGTTTTCGATATTTGTTTGATAATCGGGAAGGTAAAAAATTCCGTCTGCACTTCCGCAAAACCGTGTTTGCCCGACTTTTGCGGTAATAAGGGCAACTCCTTGCAGACCGTTTATTTGACTAAACTGCGTTATCGGAGAAATTAAGGAAATTTTCGAGATTCCGTCATCGCAAGCAGCCCAAAGATTTTGGTTGTTGTCAACTAAAAGTTGATGCACATTATTATTTCTCAAGCCGCGATTTTTGTTGATAATTTGCATTAATTCGCCGTTTTTATTGAGTAAAACTATTCCGCCGCTGACGGTTGCGAGGGCAAATAAATTTTCGTTAATTTTTTTGCCGCACTGAACTCCATTGTGTGCGAGATAATTGTCAACTGACGTTGGAAGTTCGCGGATTAAATCGGAGAAAGAATGTTTTTTCGAGAAATTCCATTTTCCTTTGAGAAATAACTTTTTTAAATCATAAATAAAAAGTCCTTTTTTTTCGGTAACAATTAAAATTTTAGACTCTTCGAAAGGTAAAATTACGAGATTTCCGAATTCGGCGGTAAAAAATTCGGTATAAGGAAGTGAGTGAAGTTGTTGATTATCAATGAGAAATAAACCTTTTTGTGAGTCGTGAAAAATTAAAAATTCGTTGTGAACGAGAAAACTATTTAAAAAATTATAATTTTCGATTGTTTTAACGGTATCATTTTGATATAAAAAAATTTTTTTTTGCGTGAAAAAATAAACGCCGTTTTTTGTTGCGAAACATTTCCACACATCTTTAAACGTTTTTTCTTGTTCAGAAAAGTGAGAAAGCAGCGAGATATATTTGACTTTTCCCTGCGTATTGCTTGCCAAATAGCCGAATTCGTTTTGTGCTGCAACATATATAACTCCTTGATTATCAACACTTAATGAACGCACAAGTGTATGATTCTTTGTCGGAATCATATTCCATTTTTTGCCGTCAAATTCTAATATTCCGTCAGTGTTGCCGAAGTATAAAATACCTCTTGGGTCTTGAGAAATAGTCCAATTTTGGGGGTCTGCGTTGTATTCTTTTGGGGAATAATTTCGAATGGCAGGAGCACCTGTTTCGAGATTTGCGTGCTGCGAGAAGACGGAAATTTCCACAAAATAAAACATTATCGCAAATATATATCGAATTCTGTTATGAGTTGATTCCATAAAGTTATAAATATTTCACAAACGAATATTACAAAAATAATACAATTTTTTCAATATTTTGCAAAAATAAAAATTTTTTTGTGAAAAAATTAATATTTTCGTTGTTTTACGCAAAATTTATATGCGAGAAGGAATTCTATGCTTCCAAAATTGTAATTTTGTATTCTTGTGAAACCATATTGATATGCGAGGGCTGTTTGAAAACTTTCGCTGATAAAAAAACCTGTGAAAAAATTAATTGCGTTTCCGCCTTCTGCTTGTTCGGAGAGTGCGTTTTCGTAGGAAATTCCGACCCAAAAAAGTTTGCCGAGATGTAATTTTAGGTTAAAATCGGCTTTCACAAAATTAATTTCAGACATTTTAAACGAGAGAGAAGGTTCGATGGCGGTTTTTCTGTCAGGTAAATCGAATTTGTACGATGAAAAGAGAAAATAATGTCGTGGGAAATAGGGTTCTTCTTTGTTATATGAGCCGATTCTTTGCTTGAGAAGGTGCGTTCCTGATATTCCGAGTGAGAAATGACTTCCATAAATTAAAAATCCTGCGTTGAAATCGGGAGAAAATAAATTTTTTTCTGAATTGTCAATGTTTGGGTCGGGGTTTAATGTAGAAATTTTACTTCCATCGAAAGAAAAAACGCAACCAACAAACGAAATGCCAAGCGAGAAGTAATATTTTTCTCTTGAATTATCGTCCATTAACATTTGGCTGTGAAAAGCATAAGTGAGTTGAAACCCTTTTTCTGAGTTTAAACCGTTTTTGTGTGAGAAGATTATTGCTCCGAGTCCGTGATAAGTCTCTCGTTTCGTTTTGAAAAGCGAACTTCGGGCAAAAACGCTCAGTGTTTGAGTATTCGGTGCATTTTCGAAGTTCAACCATTGATGTCTGTCGGTGAAATTTACGTTAACACAATTTGATTGTCCCGCTGCGGCGGGGTTTAACAAAAACGAATTTAACATATATTGTTTATAAATCGGCAAATCTTGACTTTTTGAGTGTGCAAAAATCGAGAGTAAAATCAAAAAAAAGATATATTTTTTCATAAAATTCAAAAATTTCTCGACAAAAATAATAAAAAAATTTGAGATAACAAATTTTTTTTATTCGAGAAAATATATTTATCTTTGTCTCTCAAAATTTTTTCACAAACCAATGAAAACAAAACAAATTAATTTTTACTTCACTCCGCAAGACATTTCTGAATTTGAGAAATATATTTTGGCAAATTGGGAGATTATTCCGAATTTTTTGCCGACCAATAAAATCGAAACACAAAAACATTTCGAAAATTTGTGTTATTTCGTTTTGCCGCAGCACAAAGACAAAGTGCAGTTGAAGTATATTTCTGCAAAAACTTTGTACAAAGTTGATATGAATATTAGTCCTGTGATAGAATTTGTGAATTCTCATTTAGACGAGTCTACGAATGTTTTGAGACGTGGCAGAATATTTTTTGCTCAAGAATTTTTGTTACATCATTCGTTTTTATCTTTTCCAAATGATTTTGTTGAAAATGCAAAAAAATTATTTCGTTGGGTGCAAAAACATTTCAAAGATGTAAAATTAACAAATTACGAGGGTTTATTAGTTTCTGAAAACGCTTTAAAATGGCAACAACAGACAAGTGGAACTTTACTTTTGAATAATTTTACTCCCAAAACAAAAATTTTATAAAAAAAACCATCTCTTGCGAGATGGTTTTTTGTGTGAAAAATTTACGAAAAACTTATTTAATTATCACTTTTTGAACAGAAACTCCGTTTTTATCAAAAACTTTTACAACGTAAGTACCTGAAATTGAGAGTGAAATTTTTGTAAACGAATTTTCCGAAGTTTGTAAAGCAACATTTTTGCCCATTATATCGAAAATTTCGATTTTCGAAGCACCCTGCAAATTGCTGATATAAACATCTTTCTCGAAAGAATAGATATTTACAGCGTTAGTCGCAAGCACTTTTTTCACGTCAGTTGCTGTTTTCTTGCCAAAATGCAAATTAAATCGATGAGTGTTATCAGATGTTGAGTAGTCAAAAGAGTAATTTTCTTTCGACAAGTCAATAAATTTACCTGTCAAAATGTCTTCAAGATAAACATTTTCAATTTTCATTTCAGTTGCTGCAACGGTGTAATTGCCCGATTTTCCTGCTTCGAAGTAAAGTGGCAACACATCTGTTGATGGTAAAATGTTCATTGCTGTAGGAATTCCGTCATCTGTTGTGGTGTAAAGATGTGGAAGAGCAAAATTTGATTCGAAAATTTTATACGCATCAAATTCGTTGTCGAAGTTTGTTGTTGCTTGTTCGTTGAACATAACAACGGTTTCGTCTCCTGTTGCGTATTCGTTTCCTGCTGAGAGTTTCAAAATTGACTGTTGAGTCGATTTATAAGTTGCTTGTTGTTGATGTTCGCGAGCGAGATTATTGACTTTGATAGTTCCTGTTGCGGTGTTGCAAATGACCATGAATCCTTGTGTTGCGGGGATTTTGCTTGTTGCACCGAATGTTCCTGTCGAGGTGGTTGCGTTGTAGGAAGCGATTCTTTCGCCTTGTAGGAAATAAATTGTCGGGGTAACACTCGTCTTAGCCCATCCTTGTGGAATGCACCAGTTGATAGTTGATGGATATGGGTTTCCAATTAAATTTGCACCTGAACGGAGAGAATATACTTTTTCACCAGAGAAGAATTGTCCGCCTGTGAGAGTAATTGTGCGTAAGGCAGTTGATAATAAAACTTCGTATCCCTTCATTGGAGAGTTAAACGCTGCAACAGAGTAATTTTGTAAACCGCTGGTATAATTTGCGATGTTGCTTCCTGTGATTCCTGTGCCGCTGTTGAGTTGTTGTAAACGAATAGTTGTTCCGAGATTCGATACGGGAACCGTTGGCATTGGAATAGAAATCCAGTGTGGTCTCGGAGCATTTCCGTCATTGACAAATCGTTCTATGGAGTAAGTACCCGAACATCTCAAAACGCCGTTAGTGATTAACGAGCCTGTTCCGCGTGCGGTGTTACGAATCAAAATATTTCCCATTACGGTGACCGTTTTTCCTGTGTTGACGGTCAATTTTCCTGTCGGTGCAATAGTTAAATTTCGTGCGGTGAGATTTAATCCGCTGTTGTTGATTCCAACGATATAAAGGTCTTCGATAATTGCGTTTGCAGAAGAATCGGGACTTCCGTTGTTCCACGAAGTTCCGTTCCAAGTTGTTGTGCGAAAATCTACGGTGAGATGTGCAGAGTTAGATATTACTGTGCCGCATCGGTTTGTAACGGTGACGAAATAAGTTCCTGTGTCGGAAATAGAGGCACGTTGAATGTAATAATCTGAACTTATGCGACTTGCTTGACCGTTTTTATACCATTGATAAGTAAATTGTGGCGTTCCTGTTACTTGAACATCAAACGAAATTGCTTGTCCGAATGTTACTGTTGTGTCTGCTGGATGTGGTTGTTGAACGATAACGGGTTGCATACAAATGGGTACGCCGATAGCACTTTTAACTGCTCGAATGTTACTGAAATCAGTAATTTCTGAAGTTTGAGAACTTTCGTCAATTTTAACAATAGTAGAACCAATTAATTCTGCGACATAAAAATCATTTTGAAGTTTAGTGAGATATGTTGGAGAATATAATCCCGAAACAAAAGAATTATCTACATTGCTTCCGTTTAATAACGCACTTCCGATGAATCCTTCGTTCATCGTCCAATAAATATTTGTGTTATCAATGAACATTCCTTGTGGAATATAGTCAGTAACAATGAAGGTGTCAGTAAATGATGCACCATTAAATTCCATTCTTCCGATAAAACCGCTTTCTGAACTGAAATATACTTTTCCGTTCAAAACTTGCATTGCACAGCCTTGATTTGCGTTGGAATTACCAATATTAATTGCATCGATTTGTGTTCCTGAAGCATCATAGACAAAAATCATTCCATAACTATACACAAAAAGTTTGTTTGAAGCATGGTCAAATTCGATGTCGTTGATTCCTGCTTCTGTGAGGAATGTATCAACTCCACTTCCGTCAAGATTTGCTTTTCTCACATAGTTTTCAGTAGCCCAATAAATTTTATTTCCTGCTCCGTCAATGGCAATATCAAGAATTTCAAAGTCATCGGCAACTAAAGTCACTCTGTTTGTGCCGTCAGGGTTCAAACGAGTAACTTTATAGAATCCTGCGGTATCCATTTCAGCAACGTACAAATATAATTGCCCAATTTGTAAATTTGCAAAAGTCGAAGTATCTGAACCACAACCATTCGAGACAATACAATAATAAACGCCTGTGTCAGACATTTGTGTCGGACCAACAGACAAAGAATCGCTTGTTGCTCCCGAGATAGAAGCATTATTTCTGTACCACTGATAAGTTAAATTGCTGCCTGTTGCGGAAACACCTAATCTTGCTAATCTTCCTGTTTCGATAAAAATATCTTGAGGATTTCCAGTGATATTGGGTGCGTCACAAACGTTTACGGTTAAAGTAACATCATTAGTGCTGCGGCTGCCGCAAGAATTTGTTGCCTCGCAATTGTAAATGCCCTCGTTTGCTTCGGTGACAGAATTTAAAGTTAAAATTCGAGTTGTTGCCCCACTAATTGCGGCAGAATCTTTAAACCATTGATAAGTAATGTTTTGTCCCGTTGCATAAGTAGAGAAAGTTGTGTTTTGATAAGCGTCAACGGTGCGATTCTGTGGTTGTTGCGTAATAACTGGTAAAACACAACTTTGAACCGTTAAAGAAGCATTATTTGAGGTAACTGCTCCGCAAGAATTTTCTACTTGACAATTATAAACGCCGTTTCTGTTTGCAGTAACAGAAAGAATTCGAAGTATTCTTGAGTTTGAACCAATAACGAGAGTATCATAATTGCTGTTTAATGGCACTGAATCTTTATACCATTGATAAGTGAGACTCGAACCCGTTGCGGTAACAGAAAATTCGGCATTTGTATTTTGCTGTGCGGTAAGTGAAGTTGGTTGCGAAGTAATTTGTGGAGTAACGCAAGTGTTTGTATTCACTGTTATTACTGCATTATTCGACTGAACCGTTCCGTAAGTGTTGGTTACTTGACAATAATAAGTTCCAGCATCGGCGGTTGTTATTCCTGTTCTGCTGAAATTGGGCGAAGTTGCCCCTGAAATCGCAACATTACTTTTGTACCATTGATAAGTGAGATTCGAACCTGTTGCGGTAACAGACAAAGAGAGAGTTGCATTTGCGTTTAATGTTTGCGATAAAGGTTGCGTTGTAATGACAGGTAAATTGTTTCCATAAAAACCTGTTCCCCAAACAATGGCACCGCGATAAAGATTCTGAACGTTGATGTCAGACAAAGTGCCAAGAGAACTTCCATAAGCATAATTTCCTGCGTGGCTGAAATAAATAACTCGTCCATTTCCATATTGTCGCACAATAACTGCATCTGTATTATTTTGTTGGTCGTACATCAAAGTTATTGCATCGTTGTGTCGTTTTCCACCAATATTACTTCCTGAATTAAAAGTAAACTGATAAGGAACAAATTGCAAAGCAGGATGTCCTTGTTGACCGTTAACTGCCGTATAAGTGAGACTTCCCATCACACCTGAGACTCTTACGCCGAGAATTAAATCGGTCATCGACATCATTCGGTTGCAAGAAATTTCATAAGCGTTCCATTCGTCACCGATGAAACAACCACCATTTTGCACAAATTGCGTCAACGCAACTTGTCCCGAAGTAGGCATTTCTTGGTCGTAAGTTGTTCCGTTCAAGTGAATAACTGCGTTATAGCCGTTTAACGAAGGATTCGTGCCATTCCACTGACTTTCTGAAACATAACTAAAATCAACCGTCATTCCATAACTTTCGAGAAAATTATGTAAAGCAAGGGTATTTGAATTTGTTTGTGAATCGTCCCAAAGAATTAAAACGCGTGCGTTGGTGTAATATGTGCCGCCGCCGCCGTTTACGGTCAATGATGCTGTATAAGAAGTCACCGTGCCGCAACTATTCGAGACAACACAATAATAATTCCCTGCGTCAGCCGTTGTTACGTAATTAATGTTGTATTGCGAAGTATTTGCTCCACTAATAACAGCATTATTTTTATACCATTGATAAACTAAACCCGTTCCTGAAGCATTAACTGAAAACTGTGCTGCTTGTCCAACGCCTCGCGTGATACTTTGCGGATGATAAACTATTGTCGGAGAAACACAAGAACTTTGATACGAATACGACAAAGTTGTCTGATAACTTAGCGGCTCGCAATAATAACGAGAAATATGAACATAATATGTCCCTGTTGACGAACAATTAAACGTTACATTGGAATATTGGTTGTAATTTCCATAGTTACCTGCAACTTCTGAACCATATTGGTTATAAACGCGAATATAAGCGTATTCATATCCGTTATTGTAGGCAGAAAAATTGTAATTCAACCCTGCGGTTGCACTAAAACTCCAAATATTGCGATAACTTGCATAAGCAGTGGTTGTTTGTGCATAGTTTGCAGGATAAATTGTTCCTCTATCATAAGGATTTCCGCAAGTATTGGGCAAATTCGAGTAATTAACTGTCAAAACTGCAGTTGCACTCGTCACAGAACCACAATTATTCGAGACAACACAATAATAACTGCCTGCATCGGCTTGAGTTACACTTGAAATAGTGTACGTTGCTCCGTAATTTCCAATGTTATAACCATTTTTATACCATTGATAAGTTAAACCGCTTCCTGTTGCAGAAACTGAAAACGAAACACTTTGATAAAGATTTGTCGAAACACTTTGTGGATGAGAGTAAAGTGCAGGAGGTGTGCAATAACCTTGCGAACTTCGATACTGAATATTTTGACTATTATTCAATGTTCCGCAAGAATATTGACTGAAATGAACATAATAATAGCCTGAAGTTGAACAAGTCCAATCCATAGACGCACTTACGCCGCTGCAATACGGACCATTATCATCTCGGTTAGCAACCATCGAACCGTTCACGTCATAAATACGAAAGTAAGTATCGCCTGAACCTCCGCAATTATTGAAACTGTACATTTGCCCCGCAACAGCATAAAAACCCCACATATGTCTGTTACCTGCATACGCATAAGTACTTTGCCAACTTGTAGAGGGGGTCAATGTTCCATTGTAGGAATAGTAGCCGCAAGTATTTTGTGGCTGTGCGACAACATCGCTCTGTGAAAATGTTAGGGAAAAACCCATCAAAAGAACCAAAATTAGACGTAATTTGGCATTCTTTTTTAAATTGTCAAGAAACCTCATAGTTTATGAATATTGAGTTTTAAAAATTTTAAACTTTGCAAATATAAAACAATTTTTTATATAAAAAAAATAAAAAATAAAAAAAAATAAAAAAAAATTTAATTTTACAAATTTTGTAAATTAAACATTACATTTTTTCAATATTGAGTGAATTTTTGTTAAACAATTTGTCAGATTTACTAAAAATCTGACAAATTAGAAAAATATTTTAGAGAATTTTACTGAAATTGTAATGCTTTTATTGGGGAAATTTTCGAAATCATTATCGAGGGTAAAACTAAAAATGTTAAAGTAGCAATTAAAGTACCTAAATTCAGAAATAAACAATACCAAAAATTTAACTCTATCGGCACAACATTGACGTAATAAGTCGCAGCATCAAGGGTAATTATTCCTGTGAATTTTTGTATTAAACAAATTCCGATTCCGATAACATTGCCCCAAAACAACGATTTTATCACGAGAAAAAACGCATAACTGAGAAAAATATTTTTAATTTTTCGATTAGAAAATCCGAGAGTTTTAAAAATTCCGATGCTTTTTGTGCGTTCTAAAATCAAAATTAAATAACCCGAAATAATATTTATGCCCGCAACGAGAGTCATTAAACCTAAAATTACCCAAACATTGGTGTCAATTAACGAGAGCCAATCGAAAAGTTGAGGGAAATTTTCTTTTATTGTCGCAATTTTAAACTTCGAATTTTCTGCCGTAAAAGTGTAACCCGCTGCTTCATAGACTTCTTGCGTTATTGGGTCGAGATTTTCAAAATGATTTATCAAAATTTCGAAGCCGCTGACTTGCGAGTTAGTCCAATTATTTAATTTTCGAATATGAGAAATATCAACAAAAGCAAATAATTTGTCGTGTTCTTCCATTCCTGTGTTGAAGATTCCTGAAATTTTAAATTTTCGAATCCGCGGCGGATTCTGAATAAAATAAATTTTCAAGGAATCAAGAAGTTTTAACTGCAACAAATTTGCGAGTGAACGAGAAATTAAGATATTTTTCGATGTTATTGAGTCGTTGAGAGTTAAAATTTCTCCTTCTGCGAGGTGCATTTTAAAAAAATCCCAATTAAAATGTTGGTCGATTCCTTTCAAAACTACACCCTGCATCACATTTTTTGTTTTAATAATTCCTGCTTTTGTAGCAAAAATTTGAATATGTTTAATTCCCTGAATTTTCTGAATTTCCTTGATAAATGGCTGATTTTTATCAACAGGCGCGGTTTCGTAAGAAACATTTAAGTCATAATTGGTGAGAGTTATGTGCGACCCAAAACCAACAATTTTGTTTCGAATTTGTTCCTTAAACCCCGTAACAATTGCCACTGAGAGCAACATTACCGCAAGACTAAGCGAAACACTAAAAACAGCAATCGAAATGATGGAATGAAATCCAACGGTTTGCTGTGAACGATAGGTGAAAAAACGTTTCGCAATAAAAAATTCTGTTCGCAAAATAAAAAAAATTACAAATTTTCTGATAAATTTGTTAAAAATTCGTTGATAAATTTAACATTTTTTATTTTTTATCAACGAATTTTAACATTAATTATAACTTGCAAAATTAATAAATTGCGAAGGAACATTTTCAACAAGCCACACATTATTTGAAGTATGATAAAAAGTAAACCCTTGTCGTTGCATTTCTCCCGATTTAATTGCCAAAATAATTGAGTTTTTGCGTCTTTTCGAGACCTGCAAAGCCGTTTCGTAATTTGGCGAGAGATGGACGTGAGTGCGTTGCCCTTTGAGTAAACCTTCTTTTTTGATACTTTGTAAAAAGTCGCTTGACGTTCCGTGAAATAAAAGTTCAGGCGGCACCGAGGGCGGAATATCTAACGCAACTTTCACTGAATGTCCTTGTACGGCGCGGATTTTCGCAAAACTTGAACTAAACGCAAAACGTTTTTTGTCATTTTTTTCGACAATCATTAATAATTTCTCGAAATCGAGATTTATACCCCTTTCGCTGCACTTTCGCAGCAAAGTATTGGTTGAGGTCCAGCCGTTTTTATCGAGCGAGATGCCGATTTCTTCGGGTTTATGTCGTAAAACGAGACTGAGGAATTTGCTAATATTGGTTATTTCCTTATGTTCTTTGTGCAAAAGTTTCTCTGATTTGTCGTTTTTCACGTTCAAAACATCTAAGATGGGTAAAATATATTCCTTTGTTAGCCCTGTTCCGGGATTTACCCACACAAAATTTGACGGAAAACAAGTTAAACTGATGTCGTCGAGAATCACAAAATCTTTGATTTCATTTTCTCGCACATACGTTTCGACTTCCTCCTCTCGTCCCAAATATTTGAGAATCGTTGTATCTATCGGGCTTTTCGAAACGTTATTGAACTTAAATAATTGGTTTAACTTTTCCAAATCGGAGTAATTAAAACGCCAGTCGGAGGAGAGAATTATCTCGGCACCGCTAACTTTTAAAATTCTGTTCAACACCTTCACGCAATGCGGGTCGAAAGGATAACCATTTTCGTCGAACCACTTTGAACGCCGTTTATTCTGTCCCCAACCTGTGGATAAAACGCCGTCAATGTCTAAGAATATTGCCTTTTCGATTTTTCTTTTCATAAGTTTTTACTCAAAAATATCATTGAGATTGATAATTAAGTCGCCGTTAAAAATAAAAACAGGAATAGAGTCTTCTTGAGTGTAGATTCCGTTTAAAAAATATTTTCTGTTTTCGTTTAACAAAAAAACGTGAACATTTTTTTCATCAGGTCGAACCACCCAATATTCCTTCACCCCAAATTTCTCGTACACTTCAAATTTATCTTTTACATCTCGCTTCGAATTTTTTGAAGAAACAATTTCGATAATTAAGTCAGGACTTCCGAGACAACCGCGTTTGTCAATTTTTGATAAATCACAAATCACACAAATATCGGGCTGAACAACGGTGTGAACTTTCTTGTTTTCTTTTTCTCCGTTTTCATACAAACGCACATCGAAAGGTGCAACAAACACTTTACAAGGTTTTTTTCGCAAAAAATTCCAAAAAGTTCCCGACAAATTACTCGAAATAGTTTGATGAGTCGAAGACGGTGCCGCCATTTTGAAAGCAAAACCGTTGATTAACTCGCGGCGAATGTTGTCAACCCAAGTGAGATAATCTGCATAGGAGTAACGCAAAGATAAATTTAATGTTTTCATAAAATGGTTATTTTACGATTTCAATGGTCATTTTTAGGTCAGTTATGGGTCTATCGCCGGGTTTTGTTTGTACTGCGGCGATTTTGTCAATAACATCAAGTCCTTCGATTACTTCACCGAAGACGGTATAATTTCCATCTAAAAATGGAGTGCCTCCGTTGGTGGAATATTCTCGAAGTTGTTCTTCTGAAAATTGTAACAAAGTAATTTCTTTCGCAATTTCTTTGTCAATTTCCTCAATAATTCGGTTTAACTCTTTTATATTTCCTGCTTTTTGCAACGAATCCAAGGTTTTTCTCAACGCATTTTTTTCAGGTTTCTGAATATACTGCATAAATTTTTGATTCTTAGCGTTGTCATTAATCTGTTGTTGCATCGAAAGAAGTTCTTGCGTGGAATATTTTTTCCCCTGCACAATATAAAATTGCGAACCTGACGAGGCTTTGGTCGGATTTACTTGGTCGGCTTGTCTTGCGGCTGCGAGAGCACCTTTTTTGTGAAAAAATTTGGGATTAAACTCTGCAGGAATAGTGTAACTTGGACCGCCGCTGCCCAATTGAGTGTTGGGACCAGCATTTCGAGATGTTGGGTCGCCGCCCTGAATCATAAAATCTTTTATGACGCGGTGAAATAACAAACCATCGAAAAATTTTTCGTTGACAAGTTTAATAAAATTGTCTCGATGTTTTGGGGTTTCGTCATAGAGACGAATCTTAATGTTGCCGTATTCGGTTTTGATAATAACCATTGTTTGTTGATTTTGCTGGGAAAAACTGTTCAAAGTTTGTCCCAAAAGAAAAATGAAAAATAAATACTTCATAATCGAAAAAAAATTTTGCAAATATAAAAAATTTTTCACAAAAAATCGAAAAACAAATTATTTCTCAAACTGTTTTAGTGAATTTTTAATTAGACATCTTTCCAAATTATTTTCAACAGAAAAACGTGAACAATTTTTTGCTTTTTCGAAAATTTTCTGAGAAAAATTGCATTTTAGAATAACGAAAAATAGAGAAATTTGATTAAATTTTAGAATTTTCGTTGCAAATATAATTTATTTTTTCAAGAAAACAATATTTTTCGGAAAAATTTATTTTTTTAAAAGTGAATAATTTAACAAAATATAATTAATGTTTTACAAATATCAAGCAACAACCAAATATGTGCTTAATAAATCGTATGGTAAAAATTTGAGTGTTTGTTTTTGTAAATCAAGTTCTATTCCCATTGCTTCCAAAGGAACAACACCTAATAATGGCTGTGCGTCATCGGGTAATTCGATACATTCGCAAACGGTTTCTCGTTCTAATAAGCGAATTTTTACATCGCAGTAAATGTTGCGTTCAAAAATACCTGATGCTGTCGAAACTGCAACAATTTTTAACACTTTTAATCCCAATTGTTTGATAAGTTTGGCTGGCAATGCTAGTGTTGTTGCTCCCGTATCAATTAAAACGTTTTCAACGGTCATTTGTCGAACGTCTTCTTTTTTCATTATTTCTGCCTCCAATTTAATTTCATCAATGTGGTTGATAATGAAAAGTTTAGTAATTATTTTTCCCATATTTTTTTCATATATTTTCACTCTGCAAATATAATTTATTTTTTTGAGAAAACAAAAACTTTTCTGAAAAAATCAGAAAAGAACAAATAAAAAATCGGGGTGAGAAGACTCGAACTTCCGACCACTTGCACCCCATGCAAGTACGCTAGCCAACTGCGCTACACCCCGCTAAAAACCTTTTTACTATGAAAACGCTGCAAAAGTAAACCTTTTTTTCGATTCTGCAAAATTTTTCGCATAAAATCTCGAAAAAAATTTTAAATTTTTTCTAAAATCTTAATTATCAAGCAGTTAAATTTTCAATATTTCCCTCCGATTCTTGTTTTTTCTTGCGAAAATAAAATTTATACGCAATTATTCCCGCAAAAAGCGAAATTAAACTTCCCAAAATTAAACGTCTTTGCGGCAATTTTTTATAAACATTCACAATATTTTCCCGATACTTCAACGCAACAGGAATCAATTGCAACAAACTTTGCTGCATATCAAAATTCGATAAAACTTCATTGTAAACATTTCCTGGTGTCGTATTTTCCTTTATTGACGCAAATCTTTTGCGAATTCGAGTTTCGTGATGTTTAATTCTTTTCCGCAAAACCGCCTTTTGATACCGAATATCTTTCACCGTCTCGATATCTTTGTAAACTTTTATTTTCATTTCTTCTCTTTTTTGGGTTTAAAAATTGACTTCAAAATGACATTAATAATTGGTTGAGCAATCCATTTTTTCCGAAAAACGACAATTAAAATCACCGCCATAAGATAAATTCCTGCCACAGTGAAAAAACCTAACGAATTACTTTTAAAAATCTCGCCTAAAAAATATCCGAAACCAAGCGAAATAAACAGCAAAAATGAAATTCCCAACAACAAAACTATTAACGTAACCACTAAATAAGCCGCCACCATAACCAACTTTTCAGTCAGGTCTAATTGCAACCATTGATAGCGTGTTTCGAGATATTGTCGCACCTCGGCAACCAACTCGATAATCGTTTTTTTCAACGTAAATTGTTCATCCATAAAAATAATTTTTCAATTTAAAAACAACACTCCGCTTGAGATAACTCTCATCGGAGTGTTTGTTCAGAAATATCAAAGACAAAATATTTTATTCTTCAACTTCGTCTTCGTCTTTTTTCCCGCGAATTTTCTTGTAAGCCTGCGTAGCTTTTTCTCCCAAAGCAGAGAGTTTGTCTTTAATTTTTTTACGAGTTTCCGAACCCTTGTCGGGGGCAAGTAAAATTCCGAGACTTGCACCTGCTGCTGCGCCAGCTAAGAAAGCTGCTAATAATTTTGCTGTTTCGCTTTTCATACTTATGCGTTTTAAAATGGTTAAATACTTAAATTCTCAAAAATAAACTTTTGCAAAAATAATATTTTTTTTGAATTTTACAAAGTTTTTACAAAAATAATTTTATTTTTTTTTATTAAAAATTCTAATTGCTTGAAAATTAACGAATTAAAATTTTTGAAAATAATTTTTTTTTCATTTTTTATCAAAATATCACTTTTTTTCATTACATTTGCACCGCAAAATTTTTTTCACAAAAAAATACGTAAATTTATGAAAATCAAGTTATTAACTCTCTTTTGTGTTTTTTCTTTTGTGGCAAATTCCATCGCACAAGAGGATAAAACTTATATTTCGATTCAAGAAGCGTTGCAAAATGCAAAGCAAGTTTATATTCTCGACCTAACGGGACAATCGCTCAAGGAATTGCCCACAGAAATCGGCAATTTGGTGAATTTGAAAAAATTAATTCTTTGGAAAAACAATCTCACTTCTTTGCCTGCTTCCATCGGAAAATTGCAAAATTTGACCGAATTAAATCTCAAAGAAAATCAAATTTCGAAATTACCCGCAGAAATCGGGCAGTTGAAAAATTTGAAAAAATTAAATTTGGAAAATAACAAATTGAAAGAGTTGCCAAAAGAAATTAATTTGTTAACCAACTTAGTAAATCTCAATTTGGGATGGAACGCTTTGACTATCAATAACTTAACTGAAGTTTGGAAATTAACCAAATTGACAGAATTAAATTTGCAACGCAACCAACTCGAATCTTTGCCCGAAGAATTAGGAAATCTGACGAATTTAACCTCGTTAAATCTCAATTTTAACCCGTTGAAAACTTTGCCTGCTGCCATCGGTAAACTCGTTTTGTTAGAAGAACTCGACTTGGGCAAAAACACAGACCTAACGACTTTGCCCGTTGAAATTGGAAATTTACAAAATCTCGAAACCTTGAATTTACAAGGCGTTTCGCTCTCGCAAACAGAAAAAGATAAGTTAAAAAAATTACCTTCGAAAACAGAAATCGAATATTAAAATCACTAAATTGAGATGAATTTTTCTCGTTTTCTTTTTGTTTTTGCACTTTTTTGCACTTTTTCGAATCTCAAAGCACAGACAAAAGTGCATTCTATTTTGTCAAAAAATGTAATAGAAATTGCCGATACAACGCACTTGACGCTTGAGGTCGAAACTTCGGAAAATACAAAAATTAATTTTCCCATTTTTAACGATACAATTTCGAACTTAGTTGAAATGGTGGGAAAACCTAAAATTGACACGTTGAAAAAAAATGGCAAAATTATTTTGCGACAACATTTTTTAATATCAGTTTATACAGACACGGTTTGTAATATTCCGCCGTTGAAAGTTATTGTCAATCAACGAGATACGATTTTTTCAAATTCTCTTTCGCTACAAGTCTTGCCCGTCAATATTGACAAAAATACTGCGGCAAAAATTGATACGACAAAGGAATTAAAAATTTTTCCTGTAAAACCGAATGAAAATACGCCGCTAACTTTGAAGGAATTTTTTCAACGTTTTTATTGGGTTTTTATCGTTTTGTTTTTGCTTTTGGCAGGAATTTTATTTTGGAAACGTTGGAAAAATCGTAAAATTCCTGTTGTTGAGAAAATTTTTGAGAAACCAAAAGAAGCTCCGCATATCATTGCGTTTCGAAGTTTGGATTCTTTGTTGCAAAAAAAATTGTGGCAGCAGGGAAAAATCAAGGAATTTCATATCGAATTGACAGAAATTTTGCGAATTTATATTGAACAACGTTATGAAGTTGCTGCCCTTGAACAAACAACGGAGGAAATTATTGAAACGTTTAATAATCAACGCATTACACAGTCAGAAAATATTGAGTTGTTGCAAAAAGTTTTATTTCTCGCCGACCTGGTGAAGTTTGCGAAATATTCTCCCTTGCCCGATGACAACGACCGATGTTTTCAGCAATCTTACGCTTTTGTTGACAAAACAAAACAAATTTCTGTGTCAAACAAAGAAGTTTCTCAATAAAAATTTCAAAGTGTTTCTGTGCAAAAACAGGCAGAAACACTTTTTTTGTCTAAAAATATTGCGGATAAATCGCCATTTTTTCGATCAAACGTTTTTCTAAATATTCGTTTGCACCTTTCAAAGTATCGAAAATAAATTGTGCTTCCGACAAATATTGCTTTCTGCGTTCAGAATTCCACAAAAGATTGGGTTTTTGCAAATTCGAAATTCTATCAGCAAGTTTAACATTCCACACTTCGATGGGTTGCAGTTTTATTCGCTGCAAACTATCTGTCATCTGCACAGATTTCTCTAAATCAGGGTTTTTCGACAATGCCAAAACGCCGTCAGCAATTTTTTTCCCAAAAGTTTTCTCTATTTCTTGATACGTAACTTTTGTATCTTCAATAACATCGTGCAACAAAGCACATTGCATCGCAAAATTAATATCAAAATTCTGTTTATAAAAATAAGCGGCAAGCGTTTCCATCGTTACGCAAGCAACGTGATGCAAATACGAAGTTTCGCGACCAGGCATTGGTTGAAAACCGTGAGCCTGAGCGGCAAAATTCATCGTTTCTTGATAAATATCAGGATTCCACATAACATTTTTTAAGAAAAATTAAACAATTTTACCAAATAAATCATATTCCTGAGCGGCTGTTATCTCAACATTATAAAATTTTCCAATTTCAATTTCATTTTTCTCTGCACAAATAAAAATTTGTTGGTCAACATCAGGCGAATCAAACTCGCTGCGGGCAATAAAATATTTCTCATCTTTGCCATCAACTAAACATTTTAACGTTTTGCCAATTTTTTCTTTATTTAACTCCAGCGAAATTTTTTGCTGCAACTTCATTATTGAGTCGTATCGATTTTTTTTCGTCCGCGAAGGAATATTATCTGCAAAATTTTGATGCGAAAAAGTATCTTCCTCGTGAGAATAGACAAAAACACCGAGTCTTTCGAAACGCATCTCGGTAACAAAACTTTTTAATTCCTCAAAATCCTCTTTTGTTTCGTCAGGATAACCGACTAATAATGTGGTTCGCAAAGTTATTTCGGGAATTTCCCTTCGCAAAGACTCAATTAATTGAAAAGTTTGCTCTTTTGTATAACCTCTTCGCATTTTTTTCAACATCGAATCGCTGATATGCTGAAAAGGAATATCGAGATAACGACAAATCTTGCGATTATTTTTCATCAACTCAATAATTTCGGCAGGAAAAGGATGCGGATACGCATAATGAAGTCGAATCCACTCGATTCCTTCGATTTCTGAAAGTTGCGAAACCAAATCGACAAGGGCAAATTTTTTATATAAATCGAAACCGTAAAACGACAAATCTTGGGCAACAAGAATCAATTCTTTCACACCTTTTCTCGCAAGTCTTTGACTTTCAACGACTAACGTTTCTATCGGAGTAGAAATATATTCGCCGCGAATCTGCGGAATAGCACAAAACGCACATAGACGATTGCAGCCTTCAGCAATTTTCAAATACGCATAATGCGAGGGAGTTGTCAAAAAACGTTCATTTTCTGCTTCTGCAAAATATTCCATTTGCAAAGATTTTAAAATTCCGTTCAAATTTTTCACCCCAAAATATTCGTCAACTTCGGGAATATCTTTTTGCAAATATTCTTTGTAACGCTGTGATAAGCAACCAATTACGAATAATTTTTCGATTTCTCCGTTTTGTTTTGCTTGAACAAATTGCAAAATAGTTTGAATAGATTGTTCCTTTGCATCGTGAATAAAGCCGCAAGTGTTGATAATTACAATTTTTGCGTCAGAGTTGTCGTTGTCAAAATCAATAGAAATATTATTCCTCTCAAATTGAGCAAGCAAATGTTCCGAATCGACAACATTTTTCGGACAGCCCAATGTTATTAAATTAATTTTCAAAACAAAAAATTTTTTGCAAAATTAATAATTTTTTTCAAATTATTTTCCAAAAAGTTTAAAAATTAAGTCATTTCTGTTGATTTCTCGAAGAAAATTTTTTAAAAAATATTGATTTTCTTTTTTGTACCAAAAGAAAAAATTGCGTTGCAACACTTTTTCCTCTTGCGTTTTTGGAATATGAACTTTTTTTAAACTATACGGCTCGAAACCCGTGTAATAAATTACACTCGAAAGCGTCATCGGAATCGGGGTAAAATCTTGAATTTGTTCCAATTTGTAATGCAAATTTTTCGTTTCGACAGCCAAATTTGCCATATCAACAACTCTGCATTGCGGATGACTTGAGATAAAATACGGTATTAACTCTTGTTTGAGATTCTTTTTTCTGTTAAAATTTGTGAAAAATTGTTTAAATTTCTTAAACTTCTCAAACGAAGGTTTTCTCATAATATCTAAAATCTCGTCAGAAGTGTGTTCGGGAGCAACTTTTAACCTTCCCGAAACGTGAAATTCCAACAACTCTGACGCAAAAATCGAATGACTCGGATGCAAAAAATCGACAAATAAATCATAACGCACTCCGCTGCCAATTGTAACTTTTTTAATTTGCGAAAGTGAACGCACTTTTCTGTACAATTCTATCAATGGAAAATGATTTGTGTTTAAATTCGCACAAATTTTGGGAAAAACGCAAGAAGGTTTTTGACATTTCGCACAAATTTCAATATTCTTCCCGCCCATTCGATACATATTTGCCGAAGCACCGCCCAAATCTGACAGATAACCTTTGAAATCGGGCAGTTTCGCAATTTGTTCAATTTCTTTGAGAATAGAATTTTCGCTTCGCGAGACAATTTGTTTGCCCTGATGCACCGACAAGGCACAAAACGCACAGCCTCCAAAACAGCCACGATGAATTGTTGTTGAAAATTTTATCATCTCGTAAGCAGGAATAACATCTTTGTAACGCGGATGCGGAAGACGAGAGTAGGGCAAATCATAAATTTCATCCAATTCCGATTCGGACAAAAAATATTGCGGATTAACGACAAGATATTGATTATCAAGTTTTTGCAGAATTCTTTTTTGTGAAAAAACATTCGATTCTTGTTCAATAACAACGAAATTTTTTGCAAATTTTATTTTATCATTTAAACATTCGCGAAACGAAAATAAATTCACCGTATTCCATTGATTTTTAGAGAGTTGCGAAATATTTTCTGTTAAAAAAGCCGTTTGCGGAATTTCTGTGAGTTGCGAAATTTTTTTTCCTGCTTGAAGTTGTTTTGCAATTTCGAGAATTGCTTTTTCACCCATTCCATAAATTAATAAATCCGCTTTGCTTTCTGTTAAAATGCTATTTTTCAACGAGTTAGACCAATAATCATAATGCGGAAACCTTCGAAGCGAAGCCTCGATTCCTCCGATAATTATCGGAGTTTCGGGAAAAAATTCTTTTAATTTTTTGCAATAAACAGAAACTGCATAATCAGTGCGATTTTGAGGTTTATTACCGCAAGAAAAAGCATCATCAGAACGAAGCCGCAGTTGTGCCGTGTAACGATTCATCATCGAGTCCATTGCACCCGATGTTACCCCGAAGAAAAGTTTAGGTTTTCCTAATTTTTTAAAATCTCTTCCGTCATCAAGACAGTTTGGTTGCGGAACAACAGCCACTCTAAACCCTTGATTTTCAAGCACTCGACCAATAATTGCTGTTCCAAAAGACGGATGGTCAACGTAAGAATCACCTGAAAACAGAACAATATCTATCTCGTTCCAATTTCGGATTTCGAGTTCTTTTTTCGAAGTGGGCAAAAAATTTAACAAATTTTCCTGAAACATTTTTAGATTTTTTTTTTTCAAATTTGTCAGATTTTTTAGGAATCTGACAAATTCTGTAAAAATTTGCTCAAAAAATTATTGTTTAAAACGAAGAATGATACTTTGTGCCAATTTTTTTGCATTTTCCAAAGTATCAATTTTGAGAGTGTAAAGTTCATTTTTGCCAACTGCCCGATACATATCTGTTTCGTCATACATCAAATTTAACGAAATATTTCCCATTACAAAAGTAGAATCTAAAATAATTTCAGATTTTAGCCCGTTTTTGACTGCTGTTGGAAAATAATAATCGTGAATCCAGTCGAGAAAGGAAAGTTCTGCACCTTCAAGATGGCTGTGGTCAGAAATCATCACTAAGATGTTGTTTTCTTTAAAATAATTTAGCGAAAATTCGCAAGATTCAACAGCCCCTTGTGAGTTAAGCGAGAGATAATTTTTCCAATACACAAAAATGGTATTAGGTATTTCGTCTGAGATGTCAAAAATTTCTGCGAATGGGTTTTCATAAACTTTTTTCATAAAAAAGTGGTTTTAAATTTATTATAACTCAATTCCAATTAAGAGAATGTCGTCAATTTGTTTGTTATCTCCTTTCCATTGCTGAAAGTCTTGTTCGAAATATTCAAAAAATTGTTCCATTGAAAATTCGGGGTGCGTCAATACTCCGTCTTTGATACGGTTTGCTTGATATTTTCTGCCGTCTGGTCCGCCGATTTGGTCGGGCAAACCGTCTGAGAAGAATAAAATTTTATCTCCCGTTTCATAATTAATTACGTGGTCGGTGAAATTGTCTTCTTTCTTTTTGGCAGGAGGAATTCCTCCGATGGCTTTTTGGTTTCCTTTAAATTGCGAAAATTCTTGTCCGCGAAGGAGAAATAATGGTCTGTGCGCTCCTGAAAAATGTACTTCTCTATTTTTTTTGCTAATTTTGCAGAGTGCGATGTCCATTCCGTCTCTTGCACTTGCGTCATCTCGGTCTTGCTTGAGTGTTCGCCGTACTCCGATGTGCAGTGCATCAAGAACGCCGCCTGCGGTAATACTGCCATCGTGGTCAACAATAGTGTTGAGAGTAAAGTACGCAACAAACGAAAGCAACGCACCTGGAACGCCGTGACCTGTGCAGTCAACAACGGCAATGAAAATATTGTCATCTTTGATAAAAAACCATGGGAAATCGCCGCTGACGACATCGCGAGGACGGTATAACATAAACGAATGCGGAATGTGTTCGCGAATCACGCGGTAATCAGGTAAAATAGCAGACTGAATTCGTTGTGCGTAGTTGATGCTTTCGGTAATACTTTTGTTTTTCTCTTCAATTTCGATTTCAATTTGCTTGCGTTCCGTTACGTCGTGGGCAACGAATAAAATTGTTTCGAGAGTTTTCTCTTGATTAAATTCAGGAATAACATTTACCTGCATAATTCTATTTCCGTTTATTGATGGGAAAGTAGTTTCAGCGGTATATTTCTCTTGCGTTCCGACAACAAATTGTAGAGCATTTTTGAAAAATTTAACAATTGCTTCATTGATATTTACCTCTTCGAGTGCTTTTTGACTCAATTCCTTTGCTTTTACGCCTGTAAAAATTTCAGTAACAGGGTTTGCGTAGAAAAATTTGTTGTCAGGGCTGAGTCGAACAATCATATCGGGCGAGTTTTCTGAAAGTGCCTGCATTTCTCCACTCATTCGTTGAGCTCTCTCGGCAATCTTTCGCACCGTAATATCGCGGGTGTTGAAAATAATCCCTTTGATGGCGGCGTCTTTCAAAAGATTTCTGCCTGTTGCTTCGAGCCACAAAATATCCTCGCGGCTATTGCGTTCAAATTTATATTCAAAAACTTTTGTTTCTGTCGGATTTGCGAGTAAATATTCAAAAGCATTCTTTACAGCAAGTGTTGACTCTAAATTATCTTGCAAAAACGCATTTTCCCCTTCGATATGTTCGGGAGAATATCCTAAGATATGATTAACAGACGGACTAACATAAGTTACAACGCCTTTTTCATCATAAATTGTAATGACTTCAGAGGCATTTTCGAGCAACGAATATAAACGTTTTCGCCCTTTCTCGACCTCAGAGATTTGTGCTGCAAGTTTTTTATTTGATTCTTCGAGTTCATTTTGATACGCTTTCATTTTCATTGCGTTCAATTTCAATTCCTCTTCATTTTTCTTCAACTCTGCAGTCATTTTTTGCGAAGCGGCAAGCAATTCTTCTGTTCGTTTGTTAACTTTTAAGTTAAATAAAGTTTGAGCGATAATTTCGCCGAGTTCTTTAACTAATTTTATCGAATGTTCGGGAATATCTTCTTCCAAAGAGGAAATTTCGATAATTCCGTGTAATTTTTCATCGCTAATCAAAGGGGCAAAGAGCAATGTTTTTGGTTTTTTATCACCCAAAATGCCTGACGAGATAGTTATATAATCTTTAGGAATCTCTCTTCGATAAATAATATCTCTTTCGAAAGCGGCTTGTCCGACTAATCCTTGTCCGATTTTAAATTCTTGTTGCAAATATTTTTTTCTGTTATAAGCGTAAGTTGCGATATTTCGCAATTTGTTGCTTTCCTCATCAAAGAGATAAAACGCACCTTGAACCATGTTGGTGTAATTTATCAAACTCACAAGCGTTTCGTAAGCAAGCATATCGATATTTGTGTGGTGCCGCAAAACGTCAGCAATAATTTCTTTGCCCTTTGCAATCCAGTTTTGCTCGGTTTCTTTCTGATAAGTTGCCAAAAGGTTATTTTTCATTATCAAAAGTGAATTTCCCAGAGTATCGCTTTTGTCAACCATTTCGACATCAACGGAGAAATCGCCTTCACCGATTCGTTTCGCAAATTCTGCGTTTTTTTGAATAATTAAATTTCTATCAGAAAGAATTTCTTGCAGATAAGTACGGTTCTTCTCGCCTCGTTTTGCGAAGAGATATGCCAATCCTCCAAAAACTATCGGCATTAAATCTAAGACAAAAAGAAGCGGGTTAATCTTGTGCAAAACCCCGATGAGAGTAAGCGAAGCACTATGGATAAAACACGCAATAATCCATCCCAAAAACATCAGACCAAACCCTGACAAAATGGCAACGGTCATATATTTACGAGTCGGATAAGCACCGAGTACTATTTCAAAATTTTCCGAAGTTTTATGTTGATTTTCCATTATTTTTTCAAAGTTTAATATTATTTTAGTGTTTTAAAAAATGAATATTTCTCAAAATTAAACACTTTTGAGCCACATTTCGTAGAGTTTGTCGATGTCAATATCTGTTGAAAATTGATTTTGAACATTTTTTTCTCTTGTTTCGAATTCATTAAGTCGAAAAGACATCAATTCTTGGGATTCTAAGAGTTCCTTCATATTTTGCATCATTGTTGATTCTTGCCGTTCTAATTCTTGTTTTTTCAAAATTGCCTGTTCCTCGGCTAACTTCTGCTGCGAGATGTCGTATGCAAGCGAAACAACTTTCAAAATATTGCCTTTGTTGTCAAAAACGGGCGAGTATGAGGTAACAAACCACAAAATTTCTCCTGCTTTTGTTACTCTTTTCAACACTCCCTGATACGGCGTTCCGTCTCGAATGACTCCTTCCCAAATTTGATTAAAACGTTCAATATCGTCAGGAGGAAAAATATTTCGCACATTTTTATGAATAATTTCCTCGTGAGAATATCCCAAAACGTCCAAAAACTTTTGATTTATGTGAATAAAATTTGCTTCACTATCATATTCGCCTTTGATAAGCGAATAATTTACTGCATTAATTAAACCTTGCATCTCGATTTGTGCTTTTTCCATTTCCTCTTGCGTCAGGACGAGTTCTTCGACATTTTGTCTCAATTCTTTTTCTTTGTCAATAACTTCTTGTTCCTTGAGTTTGCTTTCAGTGATATCGATGGCAATGTTTAAGATTTTATATGGTTTTCCGTTTCGGTCTAAGATTGGGCAAAAAGTTTCGTTCAACCAAATTGTATCGCCGTCTTCGAGAGTTATTTTCCCAACTTTACTTCGACTAATGCCTTTTCGTAAATCATTCCAAAACATTTCCATATCAATTCCTTCCGAGAAAATGTATAAATTTTCGTAAGATTTCTGCAAAATCTCTTTTTTATCGGAATTTAAAATGATGACAAATTCGTTGTTGATGTCAAGAATTTTTCCTGTCAAATTCATCTCCAGCGTTAGCGAGGCGGTGTGAACGGCTTTGAGAACTCCCCCAATTTCAGCAGCTTTTTGAGCAGATTCTTCCTGTGCGTGTCGCAAATCTTCCAATGTTTTCTGAACTTCTTTGTCTTTTTCGATTAGAGTTTGTGCCTGACGCTTCATTTCCTCATCTTTGAGATGCTGCTCCGTTATGTCGTTTGCCAAATAAAGAATTCTCATTACATTTCCGTGTTGGTCGTGAACGGGAGTGTATTGAGTTAGCAGCCACAAATCTTTTCCAGACTTTGTTTTTCGTTTTAAACTCGCAGAATGTGAATGTCCGCTACAAACTTTCTGCCATATTTGGAGAAAATTATCTAAATCATGCGGCGGAATAAACATTCGAATATTTTTCCCGATGACGTCTTCGGGTTTATACTCCAGTGTTTTTGCCCAACGAGTGTTGACAGAAAGTAAAAGTCCGTCAGTTTGATATTCGGCTTTCATCAATGTGCTGTCGATGGCTTTGAGAATTCCTGTCATCTCGGCTTCGCGGCGAGCAGATTCCTCGTGAGCGACAGCCATTTCTTCCATCGTTTTTCGCATTTCCTTCTCGCGGAGGGCTAACTCTTGAGATTGTTTCTGCGATTCTTGCAACAAAGTTGAAGTTTTTGCGTTGATTCTTGTGGTAACTAACGTTGAAGCAATGCTTTCTGCAATTTTTTCTGTAAATTCGCGTTCGTGTTTCTGAAAATTTTTAAACGAAGCAATTTCGGCAACACCTAATATTTCTTTTTCCAATTTCAACGGAACAATTAACAAACTTCGCGGCGAGGAATCACCTAATCCAGACTCAATTTCGATGTAATCTTGCGGTATTTCTGTGAGATAAATTGTATTTTTTTCCAACGCACACGCACCAATTAAACCGTCACCGAGATAAATTTTTTTCTGAAAATATTTTTTTCTGTCGTATGCAAAAGCACTCAACAATTCCAAAAATACGTCATTTTTATCGTTGTTGTTGTAAATAAAAATTCCGCCTTGATTTGCGTTGAGATAATGTACTAAATTTTTTATTACCTCGTCACCGAGTTTCTCGATGTTATCTGAGTTTTGTCTCAAAATTTCACCGAATTTTGCGAGTCCGCGATTAGTCCAATCTCTTCTTTGGTCTTCGATTTTGCGTTTATTTTCCTCTTCTTGTGCTTTTTTGAGATTATCTCGCAAATTTAAAAGCGTATTTCCAAAAACATCTTGCTTTCCGAGAGACTCGAATTGCGTTTTGTAATTTCCTGTGCTAATATCGAGAGCGAAGTTTTGCAAATATCGAAAATTTTCTGCAACCAAATTAGTTTGTTTTGACAATTTTCCGATTTCATTGTCATTTTCAAGAATTTTTTCTTTGGGAATTTCTCCTGTACTTAGAATTTGCAAATTTGTTTTCAAATTTTTCAGAGAAATAGTTAGGTCTTTTATCAAAAAATAACCGACAAAGATGTTGAAAATCAAAATGATAAGACAGACAATATAAATTTCGGTGATAGTTTTTCGTTCAAAATATTGAATATCGGTGATAGTTTTGTTGATGTTTTCAAAATCGGATTCCATCATTTTTTGCACAATTTCCTGAATTTTGCGAAAAGAAGTCAATTCTTTTGTGGTTCGCAAAATATAGACAGAAGAATCTTCGCCTGCGATGAGAAACGTATTTATCTCTTTTGAAATATTTTTATAATTTTTAAATTCGTCTAAAAACCCGGAGAAAATGAGAGAAGTAGCAGCCGATTCGTCCATAGAATATCGAAATTCGTCAAGATATTTATCTATCTCTGGGTCTTCCAATGCGGAGCGATTTTGCAGCTGCACCATTGTTGCACGGTTAGAAATTAAAATATGATTCTCGACAACTATGGAATATAGCCGTTTTGTGAATTTCGAAAGTTGAACTAAACGCACAAAATATTTGTCATCTAACTCGCTAACTTTGTGATTTATCTGTGAGATTCCATGCATGCTGAAATATCCCAAGAAACCAATCAACAAAATTAGAACGCAAATTAACAAAATCAAACGACGACGAATGGTTATGTTGCTCCGTATTTTCTCTAATTTTTCTAACATAATTTTCTAAAAATTATTTGCCAAAAATAAAAATTTTTTTCAATATTTCAAAAAGTTTACAGAATTTTTTTTCATTTTTCTAATTTTTTTTGCGAAAAGTAGAAAAATTTACGAAAGTTTAGTTAAAATTTGTATTGCTTCTTCGAAAGAATTGCCGCAAAATAACATTTCAGGTAAATATTCGCTGCAAACTTTTGGTCGTTGTGGTTTTCCAAACAATTCGCAGCGATTTTCAGAAGTTAAATGCGGGCAACGTTCAAAGGCTTTTTTCCCTCTCTTGAGTGCAGGAATAATTGAGGAAATTGAAATGGCAATACAACAGGCTCCACACATTCGACATTCCATCGTCACTCAATAGTTTTTCGATTATGATGCAAGGCATCTTGCACAACTTTGCGAAACGTTTCTACCGTGCCTTCTATCATCTGCATATCGGCAGGAAATGGAATTGGTCGGCGTTTTAAACGGTCTTTTGTCTCTGCGGAGAGAGCGTTCAAGTCACCGTTGGCGGTTGTGTAAACGTGTTTGAAAAAATTATCGGCGGCAATATCTTTTGTTTTCACAATTTGTCGGTTTTGCGATAACTCAAATTCGAGATGCCCACTCACGCGGCAAGATTTCTCTTGAATATGGTCAATAACCTCGCAAGAAATGGTTTTATACTTCGGTTTTTTCATATCGTTGCCGAGAGAATCTTTTCGAACATTTCCTTTGTCATCTAAGACATACTCGTAACCGTCTTGAATTTCCCTTTTTTCAGTAAAACTGCGGTCAGATAACCTTTCGGGAGAAAGATTTATGTTTTTCAAATTGATATAAACGAAATAATCGAATTGCGTATTTCCGTTGTCTTGCGTATAATATTCGCCCCATTCTGTGTTGAGTGAGGCAATATTTAACGAAAGAAGCGTATTTTTGAAGGTTTCGGGCAGTCGATATTGAGTGTTATTGATAATTTTTATCAAAGCGCGATTTGTGCCTTTAAATTTTGCCTGGTCAGCCATTCGGCGAGCATCCTCGTAAGTTGGGTTATATTGCTGTGCTTTTTTAAACTCAAAATAAGCATTTCGATACGAAGTTTTGTCGTTGTTGTCCATCAAACGTTTTGCGTGGTTATAAAAATAATCGGCGGCATTTTTCTTTGCCTCAATAATTTTTGCGTCATAATCTACAACGGGAAAATCAATGATTTGCATTCCATTTTGAATCGGAAGGACGGTGCGAGCCAGTTGTTGACGGTTTTTGAGAATTTCATAATTTTGCAAAATTTCTTCCCAACGATTAGGATTTCCTTCGGCTTGCAGAAAACGAATTCTCTCCTCATTGCGTTGATTTGCTAAGGGATAAGCCTTTTCCAAGACTTCAATTTCTTTTTTATTTGTTCGGCTGCTCTGCAATTTTTTCACAGATTTCTCGACAGCCGAATCATATTCTCCTTGTTGAAGAAGTTTCGTCGAAGAGGTGCAGGTTGCTAAAAAGAGTAAAATTCCTGAAAAAAATAAGAGTTTTCTCATTGTTTTTTGATTTTTTAGAAAATTTAACATTGCAAAATTACACAAAATATCGAAATTCTCAATTTTTTTTTTGAAAAAATGAAAAATTTATTTGTACAAATTATCTTGGTCTAACATCAGATATTTATTCACTGCAAAATATGTTGACAATAAAGTTATTCCGACTCCGATGAGAAACATTATTCCAAAAACTATTCCAATATCGCTGAAATTCATTGCTGCGTGCCATTCATTTTGCAGCACAAAAAGCAAAGTTGTTAAGAGAAATATTGAAATTCCTACGCTAAAAATTCCTTGCCATAATGCGTTGATTAAAAATGGTTTACGGATAAAATTGTGTGTTGCTCCGACAAGAAACATTGTCCGAAGTAAAAATCTTTTCGAGTAAATTGCCAATCTGATGGTGTTGTGAATCAAAACCCAAGAAATACTAAACAGCAAGGCACTAAAAATCAACATTATAACGCTGATTTTTCGTACATTTTCGTTCACTGCCTGCACAAGCGATTTTCTGTAAAAAGTTTCTTTCACAAAAGAATGCTGCGAAAATTCCTTCTCAATAACTGCAATGCTGTCAAGATTCGCAAATTCGGGCTGCAAACGAATATCTATGGAAGAGAGGAGAGGATTATAGCCCAAAAAAGAAACAAAGTCCTCGCCTAATTCTTGCTTTAACTCGGCGGCTGCTTCTTCTTTGGAAATAAAATTTGACGATTTTACATATCGCAATAACGAGATTTCTTTTTGAAAACGTTGAACGTCTGCCTCTTTCAAAGAATCTTTTAGTAAAATCGAAAAACCTATGTTTTCCTTCGCATAATTTGAGAAAGTCTTTGTGTTTACTATCAAAATTCCCACTAAACCCAAGAGAAATATCACTAACGAAACACTTATCACCGTAATTAAAATCGATGTTGTGAAATGTTTTTTCTGCAAGTACGACATAAAATTTTAATTCTCGAATGTTTCGTTATCGAAACTTGACCGCACATATTTCATATAAACGTCTCCTGTGTGCGTGTGAAAAATGATTTTTCTACCTTGAAAACCTCCTGTATTTTGCCCAATTATTGAAATTTTTTCCTCGTGAAGTATCTCAAGGGCAATCGCCACATTTCTGCGACCAATGTCGTGTTGAGTGTAAAGTCCTGTGGTTGTGTCTGCACCGCCGAAGACTTTTGCCCGCAAATTTTTCTTTTTACAGCCCAAAATCAGCATTTTGTGAATTAAATTTCGAGTGGCAATATCGCCATATTTCGGTGAAGGTAAATCATCGTTTGCGTGAATCGGAAGCATATAATGATTTATTCCGCCATAATTCAGCGATTTGTCCCAAAGACAAACCGAAACGCAAGTTCCCAAAATGGTAGTAACTTGATATGATTCTTTCTCGACAAATATTTCGCAAGGAAAAAGATAATATTTTTCGATAAGTGGATGCGAATCTTCTATGTATAACGAATTGTCTATCAAGGGGTTACGAAATAAAGATAAAGTTTTAAATTTTATCGGTAAAGTTTTTATCATAAAAATTATTTTTCAATTTTTCAACTGCAAAATTATAATTTTTTTTCGAAAAATATTGATTTTTGTAAAGTTTTTTTTGAAAAAATTTAAAAAAACCACTTTTCAAAAGTGGTTTTAAAAAAAAATTTAATTCGCTTCGATGTCTATTGCGTTTTTTAAGTATTTTCTGTTGTAATTTTTGTTTTTCAAATGTTCAGGAATTTGCGTTGAAAAACGAATCAACAATGTTTTCGCACCTTGTTTTATCATGCGAATCTCAATTCGGCGGTTTAATTTTTTACCCTCTTCTGAAGTATTTAACGCAATAGGATTTTCCTCGCCATACGCAACAACACTCAACTGTGATTCGGGAATATCTTTTCGCAAAAAATAATCTCGCACTGTTTCTGCACGTTTTTGCGAAAGTTCACGGTTTAACTTCGCTTCACCTGTCGCATCTGCGTAAGCACCAATCTCAATTTTTGCTTCAGGATTTTCTCGCAAATAACTCACCAATTCTGTGTAACCAACAACACTAAGAATCATTCCTTCGCTTTCACCTGTGCCAAAAAGCGGCGTTCCAATTTTTATACACAAATCATAGACGTTTCCATCTTCATCAACATTTGGATTTTGCGTAGTTTTGATTACATTTTTGGGTTCATCGGTTTTTTGTGTTGAGGCAATCATCGCTGCATCGGGGTCAAATTTTACCATTTTGTAAAGCATCTGATTCGGAGCATCAGGAGCAACGGTCAATTCATCGGAATAAAATTGTTTATTTGCAGTCTCAAAATTTAATTGATAAGTTTTATTTCGTTGCAAAATCAAAACAAATTTTCCTGTTTTCAGATTCGGCACAACGGTTTGCTTCTCAGTACTCTTTTTTTCAGAAATAAAAATCTGAATCGGAGGCAAATTTCCCTTCACCGCAGTAACTTTTCCTGTAAAAACGGTAAAATTATTTTCTTTTTCCTGTTTTTTATTCACAGAAATTTTATACAAATCCGATTTTCCCATTCCACCTTCGCGTTGCGAGGCAAAATAAAATCGCTGCGAATCGATTGTTGGAAGAAGAAAAATATCGTCTTCGGTTGTATTTATCGGATGACCGATATTTTCGGCTTTTGCCCAAGTGCCAAATTCGTTGATTTTACTCTGAAAAATATCGAAACTTCCCATTCCATTATGTCCTTTTGAGGCAAAATAAAGTGTTCCGTCAATGTGGAGAAAAGGACTTTCCTCGTCAAAAGACGTATTTATTGCTTGACCGAGATTTTTTGCCTCTGCCCAATCTCCATTTTTCGAAAGTTCAGAAACATAAACATCTAAACCGCCGAAACTTCCTTTTCTATCACTGACGAAAAACAATTTTTTCCCATCAGGCGAAAAAGACGCATGCGTTTCGCGATATTTTGTGTTTATATTTCCGTTTAACTTTTTGGGTTTGCTCCAATTTTCACCTTGCAAAGTCGAAATATAAATTGTTCCCTCGTCTTCGGGTTTATAAATCAAAAGTTGCGTGCCGTCAGAGGACAAACCAATAGCTGCTTCGTGTTCTTTTGTGTTTATATTTGAACTTATACCTTTGGGAATAGTCCAATTATTCGGTGTTTCTGTCGTGTCGTAAGAGATAAAAATATTTTCATCATATTGCCCATCGACTAATGCTGAATCTTTTTCCCAAAACGGTCTTCGCGAAGTGAAAATTAATATTTGTTCATTGGCAGTTAGCAGCGGGCTATGTTCAGAAAATTTAGAATTAATAGTTTCTCCGAGCGAAGTAATTGAAATATCGAGAGGTTTTGAGTGCATCGCAAGTCCAATTTTACATTTCTCAATTGCTTCTTCGATTTTTTTTGTCAATTCTTTGCTGTCCGTTCGCGTTTTTAACACTTTAAACGAATCTATTGCCCGTTGAAACTCATAATTTACGCGATAAGCAGTTGCGAGATAGAAAAATGCCTCGAAATAACTGCTGCTTTTTTTCTTACTTTGTTGAAGAGCAACGGATTTTTCGAAAAATGGAATTGATTTTTTTCTTTCGCCGCAAGAATTTAGGTAACAAAAACCAACTTTAAACGCAACATCGGCGTTTTCGGGTTCAAAAACTAAAATTCTGCGATACAATAAAACTGCTTCTTCAAAATTTTCATTCGTCATTCTCTCGTCAGCGAGAGAAATTAACTCTGTGACGGTTGTGTCTTTTTTTTGCGAAAATCCTGAAAAAACGGAAGCGAAAAAAAAGAAAAAAAGTAATTTTGTTTTCATAGTTTTGAAGGTTTAATGTTTATATTTTTTCACCAGAAAGACAACTCCGACAATTATCGCAATCCACATTAAAATGAATAACGTAATTTTTATCCAACTGTATGGGCGTTCTCCTTGAACTTCGCCTGTTCTTGCGTTAATCAAAAAACGGTACACTTTTTCGTTGTAACGGTACGCACTAATCCACAGCGGCAAGAGAATATGTTTGAACGTAATGTCGCGGTATTTGGTTTCCATAGTGTGAATTCTTTGATGGTCGCCGCCGATGTCGTAATTTATTGCCTCAATAATTGTTGGCTCCATTCTTTGTTTAGCAATTTCGAAACCGTCTTTTAAATCAATTTGGTAACTTTCAGTTTTAAAACCACTCAGAAAACTTGGGTCGAAAGGCACTAAACTCGGCAAATCCCAAGGTTCTAACGCATTGACGTAATTCACAGGTAAAGACTGTGAGGCAGGAACAAGAACGTCATCGAAATCCACATCAACTCTCCCTGAAACGAAAGTCCAATGAATTTTCACCACTTCTCTTTCCTCTTCCTCGCCCTGGTCGTTGGTGTAAGTTTCGGTAACAACGTAATTATCACCTCTTTCGCCTGTGTAACGCGTTATTGTCGCCGAATCGTAGGTCCAATAAGGAATATACATTCCGACAAATTTTCCTTTCTGACGAGCATATTTTTTCAAATCATTAGGTGCAAACCACAAACTTGACAGCCATTCTTGAAACGTTTCAGTACTTTGTTTCATATCAATTTTGAACGGTAAAAGCGATTTTGGCTGTAAAATTTCATTCGTTGTACCTTTCGAAATCACCAACGGAGAATCACAAAACGGGCAACTTTGCGAGACAATATTCGGTTCAAAAGTCGTTTCTGCACCGCAAGACGTACATTTTACCGTTGTAACTTCTTGTCTTGGGGCAACATCAAAACCACGCTTGAGAAATTCCACAAAATCATATTCCTCAATAGTCTCGTCAGAGATGCGAATTTCGTTTATTGTCCCGCAATGCGGACATTTTAGACTGTCTAAACCAGGGGCAAACCGCAATTTTGAACCGCAATTTTTGCAAGTCAATTCTCTTTGATTGGTTTTTATATCGTCTGAATCTTTTTTCATAAATATTTGATTTTTAGTGAGTTAATCAAAAAAGCGAAAATTTTTATACGAAATAAAATTTTTCAAAATTAAAAAAAATTTTTAATATTTCTCAAAAAAATTCTCATAAATTTATAAATTCTCAAAAAAATTTGTATTTTTGTAAAATTTTTCTTATGAAAATATGAATTTTTTACTTTTAATTGACATTTCTGAAAAAAGTTGGCATCAAATTTTGAAAGATAAATTTATTGAAGGAAACGTTATTTGGATGATGCCGATTTTGATATGTTTTATTCTTGGTCTTGCCGTTGTTATTGAGCGAATTATTTATCTCACTCTCTCGTCTGCCAATACGGAAAAGTTATTGAACAAAATTGAGTCTGCGATGCGGGAAAATCAAATTGAAGAGGCAAAAGAAATTTGCAGAAACACTCGTGGACCTGTTGCGAGTATCATTTTTCAAGGTTTATCTCGTCTAAACGAGGGAATTGAGATGGTCGAAAAATCGATTATTTCGTATGGCTCGGTGCAAACTGGCAGACTCGAAAGAGGACTAACATGGGTTTCGTTGGTCATTTCTCTTGCTCCGATGCTTGGCTTTTTGGGAACCGTTGTCGGAATGATTCAGGCTTTCGAAGCGATAGAAATTGCGGGCGATATTTCTCCTGCATTGGTCGCAGGCGGAATAAAAGTTTCACTTTTAACAACGATTTTCGGGCTAATTGTTGCAATAATTCTGCAAGTTTTCTACAATTATTTAGTTTCGAAAATTGACGGAATTATTAATCAAATGGAAGATTCGTCAATTTCTTTCATTGATATTTTGTTAAAATATCGAAAAAATGATTGATTTAATTTTATATTTCACCTATTTTTTGTTTATTGTTGCGACAGGTTTGTTGTCAATTTTTTTGATAATTCGTTTGATTCGCAAAATTCGAAAATCTCGTATTACGTTGATAATGATAGGAATAGGCATTTTTATCATTATTGTTTCATATTTTTTATCAGATTCAAAACCCTACGAGTTATTTGATATTGATGCTTCTTTGTCGAAAAAAATTGGTACAAGTTTAATTGTAATGTATTTTTTATTTTGTTTGTCAATTTTATCTGTGTTTTTTTCAGAATTTTTGCGACTAAAAAAGTAAGAAAAGTAGAATTTTTAGAGAAAATAATTTTTTCAATGAAAATTTTTTATAATTTTGCGAATTGTAAAAAGTTTTAACATCTTACTCAATGAAATTTTTTTTCTTCATATTGATTTTTCTCGTTTTTGTGAAAGAGATTTTCTCACAAACGCAAGAAGTTCGCGGTTTTGTGTTCGACAAAACGACTAATCTTCCGATTCAATATGCAACTATTGAGGCTCGCAAAATTCTTGATTCCGCTTTTGTCAAAGGAATAGCAACGGATTCGAGTGGTTATTTTACGCTCAAAAAATTGCCGACAACAGACAAATTGTCTCTCAAAATTCGATTTTTGGGCTATAAAAATAAAGTTATTTCTCTTCATTCGACTGAAAAAATTGTTTTTCTTGATACAGTTTTTCTCGAAGACGAGACAAATTTGGTTAATTCAGTGGTTGTTTCGGCTGAGAAAAAATCTGTTCAATATTCGTTGGACAAAAAAATTATTACTCCTACTGCGAACAGTGGGACAATTACGGATATTTTGAAGACTATTCCGTCAGTTTCTGTTGATGGCGAGGGGAATTTGTTACTTCGCGGAAGTGGACGTATTACAATCTTAATTGATGGCAGACCTTCGAATTTGTCGGGTGTTTCTCTTTTAAATGTTTTGGAACAAATTCCTCCTGATATGATAGAAAATATTGAGGTTATCACGAATCCTTCGGCAAGATATGTTCCCGATGGAATGGGCGGCATTATTAATATCAAAATGAAGAGGAATGCCCGCAAAGGTTTTAACGCAATATTGAATCTCACGCTTGGCACAACCACAAAGCACAACGGCAGTGTAAATCTCAGTTATAAAAACGAATATTTTAACATTTTCGCAGGTTACGATTTTCGAAAATTTTATATGAAAACCGATGCTTTCGCAAACCGAACTAGTTTTGTCGCAGACACAACTACTTATATGGTTTCTAACGGTTTGCGGCGGAATAACACAGATACTCACACTTTTCGTTTCGGAATGGATTTTTACTTGCCTGCAAATCAAACGTTAGGATTTCAAACTTCTTACACAGACAACTATATATATCGTCCTTATGACACAGAAAGCGATGAGTATAATACGCATAATCAAGTGTTTAGTCATTTTGAGAGATATGAAGAGGATAAAGTTCCTTCGTTTCAGAATATTTTTGCGGGAAATTATCGCAAAACTTTTTCGCAAAAAAATAGAGAAATAATGGTAGATTTTAACTTTTCGAAAATTCATTTTGACGAGGTTCACGAATTTCGCGAGTCTTATTTTCATCAGTTGCCTTATACTTTGCGGAAGACAGATATTTCTCGAAAATATAATATTGGAAATCTAAAAGCATTCTACGTTCATCCGCTTGGCGAGAAAATGCGATTTGAATTGGGTACAGAGGGAACAATAACGGAGTGTGGTTTAGATTATCGGGCAAAAGATTTCTCAAATGCCGAAGAAATTTGGATTTCGAATCTCGCAGGGTCAAATTATTTTACTTATCTTGAGAAATATTTTTCTTTTTACTCTGTTTTTGTCTTTTCGATTTTCAATTTTGATACGCAAATTGGTCTTCGAGTGGTAAAAGCAGAAACTGAAGGCACACAATTAGCAACTAACGAGACTTACAAGCAAAATTATTGGGATTTTTTCCCTACTTTTCACCTTTCAAGACGTTTTGCGAATAAAAATTCTTTTCAAATAAGTTATTCTCGCCGAATTAATCGCCCCGATATTCGACAAATAAATCCTTACAAAGATTATTCAGGCGTAAATTTTGTTCAATATGGAAATCCGAAGTTAAAACCTGAGTATCCGAATAGTTTTGAGATTGCTCATTCAAAAGATTGGAAAAATACTTCGTTAAATACGTGTCTTTTTTATCGATTTACAGATAATGCCTCGCGCGCGGTTACGTTTATGGACTCTTTGCGAATAGTAAATTCCACTTTTGACAACTACTCTAGCGACCAAACAGCAGGCGTTGAGTTTGTTTTGAGTCAACAATTCACAAAATGGTGGAATATCTCTTGGAATTTGAGTGCTTTTTATCGCAAAATTTACAGCAACCGTTCCTCTGATGCGAATTATACTTGGACAAGTCGTTTGGTTTCGTATTTTTCCTTGCCGCTGAAAATTTCTTTTCAAACAGCCTTCGCTTATGTGGGACCGCGTGTTGCTCCGAATGTTAGAATTGATGACGTTTTTACAATCGATTTAATTGCGAAACGAGAATTTATTCGAGATAAATTTTCAATTTCATTGCGAGCAACCGATATTTTGAAGCAATGGAAACATCATTTAGTTGCTGACGACCCAACTTTTAAGGGAATAAATCACAAATTACAAGAAACTCGCGTTTTTTACATCACTTTAACTTACAAATTTAACAAAGAAGAGATTCGAAAAATTAATAAAAATCAAATTGAAGCCCCAAAAATCGATGATTTTTAATTAATTTGTTTTATCTTTGTACAAAAATTTAAAATATTTTTTCCATGACAAAAGTAATTCGTTTTGATTGGGCAATGAAAACTATTTTGCGAGATAAATCGAATTTCGATATTCTCGAAGGTTTCATCGGTGCGTTGCTCGAAGATGACGAGATAAAAATTCTCGAACTGCTCGAAAGCGAGAGTAACCAAGACGAGGAATTTGACAAATTTAACCGAGTCGATTTGTTAGTCGAAGACTCGCAGCACCGCAAAATTATTATTGAGATACAAAATTCGTTTCAAGTTGATTATTTGCAGCGAATTTTATATGGTTCTTCAAAAGTTATTGTCGAGAATCAGAAACTCGGTGATAGTTTTCAAGAAATCAGTAAAGTTATCTCGATAAGTATTTTGTATTTTAATCTTGGTCCCTCGAAAGATTATCTCTATCACGGCGAAATGGTTTTCAAAGAAATGAATACTTTGCAAGAAGTTAAATTTCGTCAGAAAGTTTTAGCAAGAGATGAGAAAACAGGCGAGATAAAGCAAAAATTAGAGGAGAAAGACATTTTTCCTGAGTATTATTTCATCATTGTTAACCGTTATCCGAATGTTTTGAAGAGAAAAATCGATGAATGGGTTTATATGTTCAAGAATAATGAAGTTGGCGACAACTTTACTTCGAAAAACATTGACAAGGCAAAGCAACGTTTAGTGGAGTTAAATATGACATCTGAACAGAAAGAGCGTTACAAAAAATATTTGTCGAATGTTGCGGACATCAACAGTAGTATTCAGTCTGCGGAGGAGAAGGGTTTTTTCAAAGGCTTGGCGAAGGGAATTGAGGAGGGCATCGAGAAGGGTTTGGCAAAGGGAATCGAAGAGGGAATTGAGAAAGGAAAATTGGAAGAGAAACTTGCTATTGCCCGCAATTTGAAAAAGTTAAATTTTTCTGTCGAGGCAATTTGTGCTACCACAGGACTTTCTGAGTCAGAAATCGAAAATTTAATTTAATTTTTTTCAAAAAAATTAAAAGATATTAGACAAAATTAATTTTTCGTTATCAAAAATAATAATTTTTAATAATTTTGTCTAATGTCTGTTAAATTTTAAAATCTTTTTCGTTCTTTTCGAGAAAAAATTTTAATTTTGCCCTTTGAAAATTAACGAATTTTTTAAAACACACATTTTTTTCAATGATAAAAAAATTTTTTTCATTATTCATTTTTTGGTTTTTGTATATCAATTTGGGTCGAACTCAAATTTCAATGGATTATAGCAGTCCGCGCGAGTACGAAATTGGCGGAATCACGATTTCGGGCATTCAATATATGAGTACAAGCACGTTAGTGCAATTTACAGGCTTATCTGTCGGCGAAAAAATTATGGTTCCTGGCGAAAAAATTTCTTTCGCATTAGAAAAACTTTGGAAACAAAGACTTTTCTCGGATGTAAAAATTACAGCAACAAAAATTGAGGGCAATAAAATTTATCTTGACATTTTTTTGCAGGAGCGTCCTCGCATTTCGCATTTTTACTTCAAAGGAGTAAGAAAAGGCGAGGCAACCGATTTGGAGGAAAAAGTAAATCTCGAAAGAGGCACGCAAGTTACTGAAAATTTGTTAACAAACATTCGAAATATCGTTAAAAAATATTTTGACGAGAAAGGTTTTTATCGAGCAGAAATTTCTTTTACGCAGGAAAATGATACCGCTTATTTGAACACCGTTATTTTGAATATTAACGTTAAGAAGAATAAAAAAATCAAAGTTAAAGACATCACTTTCGAGGGGAATACCGTTTTTTCTGCTGAAAAATTGCGTCGAACGATGAAAGAGACAAAACGCAAAAAATGGTATCGATTTTTTAAAATTTCGCGTTTCATCGATTCGAAATATGAAGAAGACAAAAAAAGTATCGTTACGCGTTACAACGAAAACGGTTACCGCGATATGCGAATTGTCAGTGATACAATTCTTGATGTTAGCGAGAAGTTAGTAAAAATTCATATCAAAATCGAAGAGGGCAGAAAATATTATTTTCGCAATTTTGTTTGGGTGGGCAATACGATTTATCCGAGTGAAATTCTGACAAAAGCGTTGAAAATCAAAAAAGGTGACGTTTACGACCAATCTCTTTTGGAAAGACGTTTGTCTTACGACCAAGACGCAATGTCTAATCTCTATATGGATAACGGTTATTTGTTTTTCAATGTTATTCCTGTCGAGACTCAGATTCATAACGATTCCGTTGATTTGGAAATGAGAATTTACGAGGGAAAACAGGCAACCATAAACCGCATCATCATCAATGGGAACACAAAAACCAACGAACACGTAGCGAGACGCGAGATTCGGACTTACCCTGGCGAGTTATTTAGTAAATCTGACTTGATTCGTTCTGTGAGAGAATTGGCTCAACTCGGACATTTTGACCCTGAAAAAATTATTCCTACTCCACTTCCGAATATGGCTGACGGAACAGTCGATTTAGAATATGCCTTAGAGGAAAAACCAAGCGACCAAATCGAGATTTCTGGTGGTTGGGGTGCAGATATGATTGTTGGTTCGATAGGCATTCGACTGACAAACTTCGCAATGAAAGATATTTTCAAAAAAGAAGCGTGGAATCCTATTCCAATGGGAGACGGTCAACAATTAAGTTTGAGAGCTCAGACAAATGGTTCGCGTTATCAAATGTATAGTCTTTCGTTTGAAGAGCCTTGGTTGGGCGGGGAAAAGCCCAATTCGCTCAGCGTTTCAACATATTACAGTTTACAAACAAACGGTTTAGACAGCGATGACGAATATTACCGTTCTTACAGCATTATCGGTGCTTCTGTCGGACTGGGACATCGTTTAAAATTTCCCGATGATTATTTTGGAATTTATTATGGAATTTCTTATCAAAATTTTCACCTCAATAATTGGAATTTCCTCAATTTAATTTCGAATGGTTACGCAAATAATTTGAGTTTTCAAATTATTATGAGCAGAAATTCTGTTGACAACCCAATTTATAGTCGAACAGGTTCTTCGTTTTCCTTAGGGCTGCAACTTACTCCGCCATATTCGTTGGTTAACAATAAAAATTATAAAACCTTGTCGAATAACGAGAAATATCGTTGGGTGGAATATCACAAATGGACTTTCAATGCCCAATGGTTCACAAAGTTAGTCGGTGATTTAGTTTTTATGACCCGAATGCAGTACGGTTTTTTAGGATATTATAACGAGGATTTGGGACAATCTCCTTTCGAAGGGTTTAGTCTCGGCGGAGACGGAATGGGTTATTATAGTTATGGAACAGATATTATCGGACTTCGAGGGTACGAAAACAATTCTTTAACTCCCTCAAAAGGCGGAAATGTTTACTCGAAATATACTATGGAAGTTCGTTTTCCGTTTGCGTTGAATCAAAATGCGACAATTTATGCGTTAACTTTTGCCGAAGCAGGAAATTGTTGGAACGAATTTAATCAGTTTAATCCATTTCAAATTTACCGTTCTGCAGGTGTTGGTCTCAGACTCTTTTTGCCAATGATAGGAATGATGGGAATTGACTGGGGTTACGGTTTCGACGATATTCCGGGCAAACCAGGACTCAACGGAGCAAGATTCCATTTTGTTCTCGGACAACAATTCTAAACTTTTAACTTTTTTATGAACACAAATATTTATAAACCTTATTTGGTTCGAATCGAAAAAATCATTGACGAAGCTCCTGATGTTAAAACATTTCGATTAAAATTTGTCAATGGAAAAGAAGGAGAAAATTTTTCTTTCAAAGCAGGACAATTTGCCGAATATTCCGTATTAGGTGAAGGTGAGTCAACGTTTTGCATTGCCTCATCGCCCACGCGAGGCGGTTATGTCGAATGTACTTTTCGCAAGGCAGGTCGCGTGACAAAAGCACTTGCAAACCTCGAAGAAGGTGATATTATCGGTTTTCGAGGTCCTTATGGCAACATTTTTCCCATCGAAGAATGGAAAGAAAAAAATTTGTTGTACATCGCAGGCGGAATTGCCTTGCCGCCGATGCGTTGTGTGATTTGGAATACGCTCGATTTACGAGAAAATTACAAAGAGATAACAATTATTTATGGGGCAAGAAGTGTCGCCGATTTGGTTTATAAAAACGAATTAAACGAATGGGCGAATCGTTCGGATGTGAAATTGATAACTACCGTTGACCCAGGCGGGCAAACAACAGATTGGAAAGGTGAAGTTGGTTTTGTGCCTGCAATTTTAGAGAAAGTTGCTCCATCATCTGAAAATACGATTGCGATAGTTTGTGGACCTCCGATTATGATAAAATATACTTTTCCTGTGTTGAAAAAACTTGGTTTCGCAGATTCTGACATTTTTACAACGTTAGAAAATCGAATGAAATGCGGTTTTGGAAAATGCGGAAGGTGTAATGTTGGAAAATTTTTTGTTTGTAAAGATGGTCCCGTTTTTACTTATCAACAACTCAAAGATTTGCCTCCCGAATACTAAAAAAATTAAAAATAAATTTAACGTTGTCATCTTTCTCAAAAAAAATGACAACGTTAAATCTTTGTTTAATATCGAAAAATTTATTTCACAATTAATTTTTTTGTGAACATTTGGTTTTTCGTTGTGCAACGAATCGAGTAAATACCTGATTTTAATTGCAAATTAGAAATTTTTGTACCCGAAGAAACGTTATTAAACGTTTTTACAAGTTTTCCATTTACATCAAAAATCTCAATTTTTGCAAATTTCTCATTTTTCCATTCAACAAAAATGCTTTCTGAAGTAGGATTTGGGAAAATATTAAAATTCTCACTTTGTAAATTCTCAATATTTGCAGGAATTTTCACATTCACTACCAAGGGATAAGAATTACTATTGCCGATTCCGTCATTTACTTGCACCAAAACCATTAAATTTCCAACAAAATCTTTTGCAGGAATCAAAGAATCGCCTTTGTGCGTGTAATTTGTGCCGTCAAGAATCGAAATTTGCAATTCTGTCGAGTCATTATCAACATCAACAATTTGTAAATCACTCAATTTTATCTTTAACGCAACATTTTTGTCTGTCGAAAGCATTTTTTGTCCCGAAATAATCGGTAAATCGTTCACAGGAAGACAATTTACAACGAGATTAGTCGTTGTCGAATCGATACCGTCAGTTATTCCGAGCGAAATAATTTCTTTTCCATTCCAATTTTTCGTTTTCGAAGAGAATTTAACTTTTAAACCGTTAATTTCAATTTTAATGTTCGCATTTTCCTGCGAAAATAATTTCAAAGTCCAAGCAGAATTGTCGTTGTCGAAAACTTTTTGCGAAAAATCAAATTCTTGTGTCTTATCTTCTTGAAATTCGAGAGAATCGAGATTTTTAAATTGCGGAATATCATTTATCGACAAAATTTTCACGACAATTTTTTTCGTAGTTGAGAGTTTTGAGTCAGAAACTTTGAGTTGAGCCGTTTCTGTTCCGTTCCAATTTTCATTTTTCGCAGAGATTTTTAAATTTCCATTGAAATTTTCAAAACGCAAATGCGAGCCGCCTGTGTAAGAAAAAATTAATTCTGCATCATCAACATCAGAAATTGCCGTTTCGAGAGTCAAACTGCTGTCTTCGAAAAATATTACCGTGTCAGGAATATTCAAAATCGGGGCATCATTTTCGCTTTTGCAAATTATTTTCACTTTTTTATTGACCGAAAGCAAACCGTCTGACAACGAAATATTTAACGTATCCGTTCCGAACCAATTCGGATTTGGGGTAAAAGTATATTGAAGTTGATTTTGCGAGACGGAATATTGAGTCGCTTGAACGTTTAATATCAACGAGTTAGCAGGATTATCAACATCTGAAATGTAATTCGAAAAATCGAGAGTTTCTGTTATGTCTTCTTTCCAAACCAACGAATCAGGAATTGACAATTCGGGTGCATCGTTAACTGCGGTGCAAGAAATTTTCACCGAAGCAGAAACGGTGTGTGCCGCATCAGAAACATTTATCGTAATATTTTCAAAACCATTCCAATTCGGTGTTTTTGAGGAGAAGGTAATAAATTTTTCGTTTCTCGAAGCCTCGATATTTGTATTTCCTGTAAAAGAAATATTTAACGAGTTTAAACTATCTGTTGAGTCGTGAATGTAATTGCTGACGTCAAAAGTTGCTGATGAGTCTTCTGTGAAAGAAAATTCTGCAGGAAAATTGAGTCTTGGCGAGGCAGTATCTGCGGAGACCGACCAAATGCTAAAATCATCGAAATAAAACCCATCTTTTTGAGCGCTTCCATCACTTTTCAAAACGAACTTAAAATAAACATTTTGTCCGAGAAATTGTTGTAAATCAACTTCTTCGTTCACCCAATCTGCGTTATTTCCTGTATATAATGGTTCATTGGGCAAACTTCCGCTTCCGTTTCGAGTAAATTTCCCTTGCAAAGGAATCCAATTTGTGTTATTGACGGAAGCAAAAAGTTGAACATAATCATAATTTGTTTCTAAATCCCATTTTACCCAAAAATTCAACATTGACATTGACGAATTTTCAAGGCTGATAGGCTGTATTAGTCGAATTTCTGTGTTCGCGTTATTTTGATAATTTCCTGTCGGCGAATCAGTTATTGACGAAGAGGGCGAATGCGAGGCAGTGTTGGTTGTGTTCCATCCCGTTGTAGAAGTCCAATTTTGAAAGTTGTTGCAAGGGTCGTTTATCAAAAATGACGGTTGACCGAAAATTTTCGAAATCGTATCTCTGCGAATAGTTCTTCCGTTATCAACGGCAAGAATATATTTAATTAAACTTCCTGTCGCAAGATTTGGATTCAAAACATACGATATTGAGTCTGTTCGTTGTTCGAGTTTGTGCCAATTTGTGAGAGTTTTAGGTTGTCCAATTTGCTGAATCGCAGCGTTTAACGGCGTTATTGAAATGGTAAAATTTCCTGTCGTATCTAAACCGAGACATTTCATATCAAATTTGAGAAAACCTTCTCTTTGAGCAATTAAAAGCGGATTTGCATCTTGAAGTTTCAGAAATTTTCCTGCCAACTGAATCAAAGTGAGATTCATTTGCATATTTCCTTCGCAAAGCGGAACAATTCTGTCAATTTCGGGCCAAAAACCATCAACATCGCTGCCTGTTTCAGGGGTAAAAGGGATAATTTTATTTTTTGTTGTCTGTTCGCCGTACATATAATCTTTGGCATCGCCATTGGTTGCGTACAAAACTTGCGGACTTCTGCCATAAGTAAAATGATTCACTTCAGTGAGAATTTGTGCAAAAGCGTTAAATACTGCTTCATCAGGAGTTGGCTGGTCAATATAACTCCAAGGATATAGCAAAAGATTGCCGTAAGTATGATGATTAAACGCAATAGAGAAATTATGCTGTTCGCAAAACGCAATGACAGCTTGAATCTCGGGTTCAGAACCTGCCGAGGGACCGCGGTAAGTGTCGCTGCTTGGGTCGGGTGAAGAACCAGAATTGTCGTAGCCCCAATGAAACGTATAATTTCGATTTGGGTCAACACCATAATTCCCACCTCCGCTGTTTCTTCGATTTTTTCTCCACATTCCGCCTCCGTTTGGGTTTGTCGACTGATTATAAAAATAACCGTCAGGGTTGACGCAAGGCACAAAATACAATTCTGAGTTATTGACCATATCTTGCACTTCAGGGTCTGTGTTGTAATTTTCGAGTAAATACCACATCATAAAAATTAATTGTTGCATCGAGATGGGTTCGCGTGCGTGATGCAGTCCTGTGTACAAAATTTCTGTTTCATTTTCATTGACATCGGGGTTATCTGAAATCTTGACAAAATACAAAGGTCGATTTTGTGTTGTCTGAAATTCGCCGATAGTTTGTCGTTGCGTAATCAGATTCGGAAAAGCAGCACGCATTGAGTCAAGTTCGGCATACAATTCTGCGAGAGTTAAATAGCCGCCCATCGAGCCGAGATGAAAATGTTGCGGGGTAACATAAGTTTTTTGCCCTGTTTTTTTCAATATTTCACTTTTTTTTTGAGATTTTTTATTTCTCTCTTGATAAAAACGCGAAACATCGTCAACTAAAACTTCATAACGGAAACCATTTTTTTTCAACAAAAGAATTTCTTTTTGAGAAAGTTCAGTGATAAAAAATTCGTTTTTTTCAAATTTCCCTTCCAACGGAATCCCCAACCGAGCAATTTTTTGTAAACCGTTTTTGTCTGTTTGTACTTTAATTTTGGAATATTTTTCCTCCTGAGCAAAAGTTGCGATACTGTGAAAAAGTACAAAAATCAACGAAAGCACCGCAATCGAAAAACATTTTTTCATAAAAAATGATTAGAATTAAACGTGGCAAAGTTACACAAAATTTCTGTTTTTTGCTTTTATTTTCACAAAATATTTTTCGAAAAAATAATATTTTTCGAAAAATTTGTTTTATCTTTGTCTCAAAATTTTAAACAAAATTTTCCATGACAAAAGTAATTCGTTTTGATTGGGCAATGAAAACTATTTTGCGAGATAAATCGAATTTCGATATTCTCGAAGGTTTCATCGGTGCGTTGCTCGAAGATGACGAGATAAAAATTCTCGAACTGATTAATGAAAAAGAATTGGAAGAAACTCAGCTGTTGTTGTTAATTGAGGATTCGCAACCTCGCAAACTAATTGTTGAGATAACTAATTTTTTCCATTTAGATTCTTTGTTTCAAGTTGTACTTAACACTTCGAAAATTATCACCAAATATCAAAAAGTCAGATTCGGCAATTTATACGAGATTGATAAAGTTATCTCGGTGAATATTTTTCACTCCAACTTTGATTATAATGACAGTTATTTGTTTTCCTCGCAAACAGAAGTGCATGGAGTAAATACAGGAAAAAAAATTCCAATGAAGGGTTCTGTTCTCAGAAAAAAAGAAAAAAATGGCGAAATGACTTATGAATTCGTTGAAAAAGACATTCTTCCTGAATATTATTTCATTATTCCGAATAATTTCTCAAACTTTGTGGAAAAGAAAATTGATGAATGGGTTTATATGTTCAAAAACAACGAGGTTGGCGACAATTTTACTTCGAAACATATGGACAAGGCAAAGCAACGTTTAGCGGAGTTGAATATGACGTCTGAACAGAAAGAGCGTTACAAAAAATATTTGTCGAATGTTGCGGACATCAACAGTAGTATTCAGTCTGCGGAGGAGAAGGGAATCGAGAAAGAGTTGCAGGAAGAAGAAAAGAAAAAATCTTTCGAAATTGCCCGCAATTTAAAAAAATTAAACCTTTCTGTTGAGGAAATTTGTGCGACAACAGGACTTTCTCAAGCAGAAATTGAAAATTTGTAAAATTTTTAAAACCAAATATTATGAATCTGAATATTTTGAAGCAAAAATTAGGATTTTTTTTGCTAATTGTTTTATTTCTTTGGGCTTGCGCTCGACATTACAAAGATGGAGCAAGACCCGAATTGTCAGACCAAACGGTTTCTGAACCCAACCAACAAGCACCCAGTCGTTCTACGGAAGAACGAGAAATGCAGAAACGAGAGAAAAAAGATGTTGACAAAAGTATTCCTCCCGACCAAAAAGTTCCCAAAGATGAGAAACCCGACAATTTCAACACCGAAGGATATGATAAAATTGTTGAAAATCCGTTTGTTAGTCCGTTGATAAATCCGCTTTCGACCTTTTCTGTTGATGTTGACAAAGCCTCTTATGCGAATGTTCGCAGATATTTGAACAGCAACCAACTTCCGCCGCAAGATGCAGTTCGAATCGAGGAATTTGTAAATTATTTCGACTACACTTATCCGCAACCAACCGATGAACATCCTTTTTCGGTCAGTTTAGAGTTGGGACAATGTTTTTGGAACACAAAACATCAACTTTTAATGATTGGAATCAAAGGAAAAGAAATGAAAAGCGAAAATATTCCGCCAAGTAATTTAGTTTTTTTAATTGATGTTTCGGGTTCTATGGAAGCACCTAATAAACTTCCGTTGTTAAAATCGGCGTTCAAAATTTTGATGGAAAAGTTGCGACCAATCGACAAAGTGGCAATTGTTGTTTACGCAGGTGCCGCAGGCGTAGTTTTACCCTCGACTTCTTGCAGCGAGAAAGAAAAAATTATCGCAGCATTTGAGAATCTCAAAGCAGGCGGCTCGACAGCAGGCGGCGAAGGAATTATTCTTGCGTATAAAATTGCGAAGGAAAGTTTTATCAAAGACGGAAATAATCGAGTAGTTCTTGCCACAGACGGCGATTTTAATGTTGGGGCAAGCAGCGACGCCGAGATGGAACGTTTAATTGAGGAAAAACGCAAAGAAGGAGTTTTTATCAGCGTTCTTGGTTTTGGAATGGGCAATTACAAAGATTCTAAAATGGAAAAAATTGCCGACGCAGGAAACGGAAATTATGCGTACATCGACAATATTCTCGAAGCAAAAAAAGTCTTGGGAAAAGAAATGTGGGGAACATTGTTCACTATTGCGAAGGATGTGAAATTGCAAATCGAGTTTAATCCTGCAAAAGTCAAAGGTTACCGACTAATCGGGTACGAAAATCGTATGTTGAAAGCGGAAGATTTTAACGATGACAAAAAAGATGCCGGCGACATCGGTGCAGGACACACTGTTACCGCATTTTACGAAATAATTCCTGCCTCGTCAGATGAGACAATTCCCGGCGTTGATGCGTTAAAGTATCAAAAACAGGAAGTTGTGAAAAGCGAAGACTTGATGACTCTCAAACTTCGATACAAAAAACCCGATGAAGACGTGAGTAAATTAATTGTTAAACCCATTTCAGATAAAAATTTGAAGTTAAAAACGGATTTATCTGAAAATTTTATATTTGCGAGTTCAGTTGTTGAGTTTGCTTTGTTATTGAGAAAGTCAGAATTTAAGGGAAATTCCTCTTTCGCAACCGCAAAAGAACGAGCCAAAACCGCAAAAGGCACAGACAATGACGGTTATAGAGCAGAATTTATTCGTTTAATCGAAATTGCCGAATCGTTAAAGTGAAAAAATAAAAAAACAACGGCATAAATTCCGCCGTTGTTTTTTCGAAATTATTCATCTGCTTTCCAAGAAGACTTTATTTTATGTTGAACCGCACGAGTGACCCCGTTTTTTGTCGAAATAAAACGAATATTCTCATTTTTTGTGTCAATAATCATCAAATAATTATTTCCGACATCACTGACCACTTCCATTTCAATTCGATCGTTCCCATCGTCTACTTTTTTACTTTTTATGTAATAAGTTGACGAGATGGAAGCTGTTGTGTGTTCAAACATCGTCATTTTTGAGTTAAATTTGAAAAGAGTAGAATTATCCTCTTCGCTCGTGATAACATATTTACTTTTACTCTCGTCATAATAAGCATCAGTACGATGACTGGTACTAATGTACAGTTGCCCCACACAATTAATGATTATTCCAAAGAAAAAACAGATAAATACAAAAAATTTTGTTTTCATTTTTTAATTTAACGAAGTAAGTAATTTCTATTCGCAAAGATATAAAAAATAATTTAAAAAACAAATTAATTATTAATTTTTTTTCAAAAAATTGTCAGAATCTTAAAAAATCTGACAATTTTTTTTATTACTGAATTTCAAGCGAAACAGGGCAATGGTCGGAATGAAAAACTTGAGACAAAATATCTGCATTTTTCAAAGAATCTGTTAAATTTTCTGTAACCATTTGATAATCAATTCGCCAACCAAGGTTTTTCTCTCTTGCCCTAAATCTATAAGTCCACCAAGAATATCGTTTTGATTCTTCGGAATGAAAAAATCGAAAAGAATCAATAAAACCATTTTGCAAAAATTGCGTCAACCAATCTCGTTCTTCGGGCAAAAAACCTGACGAATCTTTGTTTCCAACGGGGTCGTGAATGTCTATTGGGTGATGACAAATGTTAAAATCGCCTGCAATGATTAATTTCTGTCTATTTTTTTTCAATTCGTTGACATAAATTTGAAATTCTTTTAAAAATTCCATTTTAACATCTTGTCGTTCCTCGCCGCTGCTGCCTGAGGGAATATAAACAGAAATAACTGTTATCTCACCAAAATCTGCTCGAATAACTCTGCCTTCGTGGTCAAATTTTTCGTTATTCATTCCAAAAATAACGTTGTCGGGAGAATTTTTGCACAAAATTCCTACGCCGCTATAACCTGCTCTTTGCGCTGAGAACCAAAAACTTTTATAACCGAGATACTCAAAATATGGCGAATCGATTTGCGAAGGTTTTGCTTTACTTTCCTGAATGCAAACTACATCGGGGTTTTCTGTCGTCAACCAAGTGCCGAAACCTTTTGTTACCGCGGCTCGAATGCCGTTTACGTTGTACGAAATAATTTTCATTTTTTCAAAATTGGATAAAATGCGTCTTCAATATGTTCAATAATGTGCTTTTCTCCCGCAATTATGACTGAAATAATATCAAAACGTACTTCTACATCGAGAAAATTTTTCTCAATAAAAGCATTTGCGGCTTGAATTAAGTGTCTTTGTTTCTCACGCGTGATGGCAAGAAACGGTTCTGCCACAGCAGCACTTTGTGCGGAACGAGTTTTCACTTCCACAACAACCAAAATTTTATTTTTCAAAGCGATAATATCAATTTCCTCGTGCTTGAAAGTCCAATTTTGTGCTAAAATTTCATAATTTTTATTTTTCAAAAAATCTGCGGCAAGAGTTTCACCCAATTTCCCAATATTATCTTTGTCCATAAATATTTTTTACCTGCAAAATTAATAAATTTTTTCATTTTTGAAAAATAAATTCATTTTTTTTCTTATCTTTGCCCAAAAAAATATTTTTATGATAGCGAGAAGACGAATTTTAAAATA
>DYQK01000181.1 GCA_020719385.1 Rikenella microfusus
GTTTCGCAAAATTTCTATTGTAACGATTGAGGAAATGTTGAAAGGAGCAAGACTCACTTTGCCGATGAATCTTGAAGTGTTGAAAAGTGCATCTCGCAAAAAAATATCTGAAATGTATAAATTATTTGAGTAATTTTTTAATTTTGCGAAAAATTTTTTAAAAAATGAAAAATCAACTTTTTTACGGCGATAATCTTGAGGTTTTGCGAAAATTTGTCGCAGACAACTCTGTCGATTTAATCTATATTGACCCACCGTTCAATTCTAAGCGAAATTACAACCAAATTTACAACAACGAAGGAAGCGAAGACAAGGCACAAGCACAGGCTTTCGTTGATACTTGGTCGTGGAATCGCACCTCAGAAATTGCGTTACGAGAGATTCATTCCAACGAAAACGGTTTATTGACAAGAGAGACAATAAAATTAATCTCAGGATTAGTCGAGATATTGGGGAAAAGTAGTTTTCTTGCGTATTTGGTCAATATAACGATTCGCATTGTCGAGATGTATCGCGTTTTGAAAGATTCAGGCAGTTTTTACCTTCATTGCGACCCAACAATGAGTCATTATTTGAAATTGATTTTAGACTCAATATTTGGAAGTCAAAATTTTCGTAATGAAATTATTTGGTGTTACAGCGGCGGAGGCGGCAGTAAAAATCATTTCGGAAATAAACATGATACAATTTTTTTCTATTCAAAATCGAAAAATTATTGTTTTAATTCTGATTCTGTTCGAGTTTCGTACACCGAAGGTGGTGGAACTTTTCAAGCGTTGCAGTCAAATAAAATAATGAACAAAAAAATTAAGGATAAAGTTCATCAATGGAAACCAAATGAAGCAGGAAAAGTTCCTGAAGATTGGTGGACAATTCCGTTTATTAATCCGATGTCAAAAGAACGTCTTGGTTATCCGACACAAAAACCCGAAACACTTTTGGAACGAATCATAAAAGCTTCGTCTAACGAAAACGACACAATTCTTGATGCGTATTGCGGCTGTGGGACAACAATTGCCGTGGCAGAAAAATTTAAACGCAACTGGATAGGAATCGATATTACGTATCAGTCTATCTCGTTGATTTTGAAGCGTTTAGAAGATACTTTCGGCAGAGATTTCACAAAAGAGTTTGTTGACAAAGAGACGCAAGAAATTATTCCTGCCTCGCTGATTTTAAACGGTGTTCCGCAAGATATGGAATCTGCCATCGCTCTCGCACACAAAGTTGATGATAGACTTCGCAAAGAATTCGAGAAATGGGCAATTTTAACGTACTCAAATAATCGGGCAATTATCAATGAAAAGAAAGGTGCAGACAAAGGAATTGACGGAATTGCGTTTATTATGGAAAGCAACGAGAAAGTGCGTGAGGTGATTTTGTCTGTAAAATCGGGCAATGGCAATGTTTCGCAAATTCGAGATTTGCGTGGCGTTATTGAACGAGAGAATTCTGTTATGGGAATTTTGATTTCGCTTGAAGAACCGACCAAACCAATGTTACAGGAGGCAGAAGCAGCAGGAATTTATGTGAATCCCTTGACAAATCAAGAGTTTCGCAAAATTTCTATTGTAACGATTGAGGAAATGTTGAAAGGAGCAAGACTCACTTTGCCGATGAATCTTGAAGTGTTGAAAAGTGCATCTCGCAAAAAAATATCTGAAATGTATAAATTATTTGAGTAAAAAAATTGTTTTTTTGAAAGAAAATTTTTATTTTTGTGAAAAAATTTTATCTATAAAACTTTGATTTTTCAAACACTTAAACTTTTTTTATGGAATATCGAATCGAAAAAGATACGATGGGCGAGGTAAAAGTGCCTGTCAATGTTTATTGGGGAGCGCAAACGCAACGTTCAAAAGAAAATTTTAAAATCGGCGGTCAGTTAATGCCGAAAGAGATGATTCGTGCTTTTGCGTTTCTGAAAAAAGCCGCTGCACAGACAAATTATTCTCTCGAAGTGCTTTCGAAAGAGAAATGTAATTTGATTTCTGAGGTTTGCGATGAAATTCTTGATGAAAAATTGAACGACCAATTTCCGCTTGTTGTGTGGCAAACGGGTTCTGGAACGCAAACAAATATGAATCTCAATGAAGTTATCTCGAATCGTTGCCACGTTTTGCAGGGAAATCAACTTGGAATCGGAAAACCTTCGATTCACCCAAACGATGATGTCAATAAATCGCAATCTTCTAACGACACTTTTCCGACAGCAATGAACATTGCCGCTTACGAGATGTTGGTTACAAAAACGATTCCTGCACTTGAGAAGTTAAAAAAATCTTTTCAAAAAAAGGTTTCAGAATTCAAAAAAATTGTTAAAATTGGTCGAACACATTGGATGGATGCAACTCCCTTGACTTTGGGACAAGAATTTTCGGGTTATGTTTCGCAAATTGAACACGGAATTCGGGCAATAAAAAATTCTTTGAAACATCTTTCAGAGTTGGCACTCGGCGGAACGGCTGTCGGAACAGGAATTAATTGTCCCGCAGGTTATGACAAAATGGTTGCGAAAAAAATTTCTGAACTTACAGGCTTTCTGTTTATCTCTGCAGAAAATAAATTTGAAAGTTTAGCCGCTCATGACGCAATAGTTGAATCTTCGGGTGCTTTGAAAACCGTTGCTGTTTCGTTAATGAAAATTGCGAATGATATTCGAGCCTTGTCCTCGGGACCAAGAAGTGGAATCGGTGAAATTTCGCTGCCCGAAAACGAACCAGGTTCTTCAATAATGCCAGGAAAAGTGAATCCCACGCAAGTCGAAGCACTGACGATGGTTTGTTCGCAAATTATTGGGTGCGATGCAGCGATTTCTGTCGGCGGAATGATGGGACATTTCGAGTTAAATGTTTTTAAACCTGTGATAATTTACAATTTTTTGCTCGCCGCACAATTGTTATCGGATGCGTGCCATTCTTTTGTGGAAAATTGTGTCGAGGGAATAAAAGCAAACAAAGACAACATTAAACGCAATGTCGAAAATTCTTTGATGCTCGTAACGGCGTTAAATACGCACATTGGTTATGAAAAAAGTGCCGAAATTGCCAAAAAAGCACACAAGGAAAATAAAACTTTGCGTCAAGCGGCAATAGAATTGGGTTATGTAACAGATTCAGAATTTTCGCAATGGGTTAAACCTGAAAAAATGGTAGGAAAAATTTAATCACAAAATTTCTGTCAGGTTTTTCGAAATCTGACAGAAATTAAAAAATGAAAAACCTTTTTTAACAAAAAAATTAATTACTTTTGCCCCAAAATCTTTTTTCGAAAAATTTATGCAAAATAATTTACAACTTCTTGATTTTCAAAGAGATAATATAAAAAAAGCGTCATATCATTTTGAAGTTTTAATTGTTGATGATATTCTCGAAAATATTCAACTTGCCGTTCAAGTTTTAGTAATGCAGGAAAATATCAACGTCTCAGTTGCTCGAAGCGGCAAGGAAGCACTCAATATTGTTGCAAAAAAACACATAGATCTAATGTTGTTAGACGTTTCGATGCCCGAAATGGATGGTTTTGCTGTGTGTAAAATTTTAAAATCCGACCCAAAAACAGTCAATATTCCTATTATTTTTCTCACAGCACGCATTTATTCCGAAGACATTTTAAAAGCATTCGAAGTAGGTGCTGTCGATTATATTCCTAAACCGTTTAATATCAATGAGTTAGTAAATCGAGTTAAAACACAATTAGAATTAAAATATTCTCGCGATGTTATTGAAAATCAAAATAAACTTTTAGCAGAACAAAATGAAACGTTGAAAAATTTAGTTTCCACCAAAGATAAATTTTTTTCTATAATTGCCCACGATTTAAAAAATCCATTTAATACGTTATTGAATTTTTCGCAACTGTTATGCAGCAATTTGCACCGTTATGATTTCGAAAAAATCGAGAAATTTGTGAAAATTATACAAGATTCTGCCTCAAAAGGTTACAAATTGCTTGAAAATTTATTAGAATGGTCGCGGTCGCAAATGGGACGAATCGAGTTTCGCCCTGAAAAAATAAATTTGCAAACCGTTTTCGAAGATATTTCTACGTTGCTTTCGAATACAGCAATTTCGAAAAATATTTCCCTCAAAATAAATGAAAGTCTCGAAAATTTTATTTTGTTTGCCGATATGAACATGACGAGAACAATTTTGCGAAATCTCATTAGCAACGCATTGAAATTTACGCATAATTACGGCGAAGTGAAAGTTTCGTCGCGAATTATGGAATCAAATTGGGTGGAAATTTGCGTTTCTGATACAGGAATCGGCATTTCGCAAGAAAATATCGCAAAATTATTTCGCATTGAGGAACATCTTACAACAAAAGGCACAGCACAAGAAATCGGAACCGGATTAGGACTAATTTTGTGCAAAGAATTTGTCGAAAAACACAATGGAAAAATCTGGTGCGAAAGCGAAGTCGGACGCGGAAGTAAATTTTATTTCACTTTACCTTTGTATGTCGAAAAACTTTTGTGATAACAATTTAATTTTTCATAAAAATTTTATATCTTTGCAAAAAA
>DYQK01000182.1 GCA_020719385.1 Rikenella microfusus
TTCTTGGCACAATGCTAAGAAGCCCCTACGTCAACAGCAAAGGGGTAATTCACTTATTTCTGAAAATGAATATGAATGTAAATTTGAAATAATCTTAGACAAAACAGGAAAATTTGTATTAAGTGCTTCAAAATTTGTCTCAAAAAACCATTTTTTGAGACAAATTTGTTTAAAAAAGTTCAGAATCGTTTAGTAAACGAAAAGTTTTTCTGTGATAAGTAGTAATCCCAAATTTGCGAATCGCCTCGCGATGTGCCAAGGTCGGATAACCTTTATTCTTATTCCATTGATAATGCGGAAATTGTTGATGCAAATTTTCCATAAATTCATCGCGGTAAGTTTTGGCAAGAATCGAAGCAGACGCAATGGACAAATAATTTCTATCACCTTTAATCAAACATTCATACGGAATATTCTCATATTTCAGAAATTTATTTCCATCAATAATCAAAAATTCAGGTTTTTTCGAAAGTTTCGAAATCGCAAGATGCATTGCCCGAATCGAAGACTGCAAAATATTTATTTCGTCAATAACTTCGGCACCTAACATCGCAACTGCCCACGATTCCGAATGTTTCTCAATAACTTTTCGAAGTTCAATGCGTTTTTTTGCGCTCAATAATTTAGAATCCGTAATCATTTCGTTGTTAAAATTTTTGGGCAAAATCACAGCAGCGGCAAACACTGGTCCCGCGAGGCAGCCTCTGCCTGCCTCGTCACAACCTGCTTCGACCAATTTTTCTTGAAAAAATTTTTTTAACATTGTTTAACTAACAAAATTTTCTCCGTTTTATTGAGAACTTTGAAATGTTCACTGATGCGAATGCCAACAACCCAAACAATTTGTCTGTTAGATTCTAAAATCCAAATATTTTCTTTGTCCAAAATTGACAATTTATTATCGATGAAAAAATCGCTCAATTTTTTTCGTCCATTCATTCCTAAGGGCGTGAAATAATCGCCGTTTTGCCATTTTCGCAAAATCAAAGGAAATTTTAACTTTGCAAAATCCAATGCCGCAACATTTTGCACTCTCGGAATATTAAAAAAACCGTTTTTTTCAAGAATTTTACATTCAAGCGTAAAAGGCAATTCCGAAGTTTCGAGATTCTCAAAAATATAAAATTCCTCTTCATTTTCACTTTTCCACTCCGTAAGAATAAAATATTCTCTATCCTTAATTAGTCGATGCGTTTGTGAAAAAAATTGTTTGCCCGACTCAGCGTCTAAGGAATGAAAAATATTTTCCACCTGAGAACTTGAGAAATGAAATGGATTTAGAATTTCAAACAAAAAAGTACGCAAATACTTTAATTCTTTTATCTTTGGAATATGTATTAAAACTCGTTTTTCCATTTTTATTACACATTCGTCAAAATCTTTTTCCATCGTATCGAAGTAAATTTGCCGAATTTCCTCAATATGTTGAATATTTCGAATTATTGCTCCTGTAAAATCAGGGTTAATTTTTTCGAAAAACGGAATAATTTTGTTGCGAATATTGTTTCGAGTGTAATTATTTGAGTTATTTGATTTGTCTTCGCGAGATTCTATATTATTTTCCTGTGCATATTTCACAATATCGGCACGCGTACAAAACAACAGGGGACGAATAATTTGTTTATTTCTCAAAGGAATGCCTGTTAAACCGCGAATTCCTGTGCCACGCGTAAGGTTTAACAAAAAAGTTTCGACCATATCATTTTGATGATGTGCGGTAACAACGAAATCATAATTCTCCTGCACGCGAATCTTTTCGAACCATTCGTATCGCAAGTTTCTGGCAGCCTCTTGAATGGACAATTTCTCATCAGCGGCATATTGTCGCGTGTCAAAAGTTTTGACAAAACAATTTATTCCGTAACGTTTTGCCGTTTCTTGCACAAATTGTTCGTCTAAATCGGCGTCAGGAATGCGAAGTTTAAAATTTACGTGCAACATTGCACATTGAAAACCCGTTTTTATCAATAAATCTAACAAAACCATTGAGTCAATGCCGCCGCTTGTGGCAACTAAAATTTTGTCATTTTTTGTAAACAATTGTTTTTCAACAACATAAGTTAAAAGTTTATTTCTCATAATTCTTTTAATGCGTTTTTAACAATTTCTTCGAGGGAAAGTGTTGGTTGTTTGGTTAAAATATGGTCGACTGTTTTTTCGACAGCATTTTTTTGAAAACCGAGCATTATCAATGCTGATATTGCCTCTTCTCTAATTTTTCCAAAAGAAATTGTAGAAGAGAAGGTCTCGCCGCTTGGTTTTGCGATTTTGTCTTTCAATTCGATAATTAAACGTTGTGCCGTTTTTGTTCCGATTCCTTTGATACTTTTTAAAACTGCCAAATTTTCGGACAAAATGGCGACCTCAAGTTCCTCGTTGCTCAAAGAAGAGAGAATCATTCTTGCCGTGTTTGCTCCGATTCCTGAAACGGAGTTTAAAAGTCGAAATAAATCTCGTTCTTTTTTGTCTGAAAAACCAAATAGTTGATGCGAATCCTCGCGAATAATTTGTTGCAGAAAAATCTTTGTTTCTGTAAAAATTTGCAAAGCAGCATAAGTTTGCAACGAAATATTGATGTACCAACCAACTCCATTTACCTCAACAACGCAGTGCGTTGGCGACAATTCAATAATTTTGCCGTAGAAATATTCGTACATTTCGATGTGAAAAATTAAAACGGACAAATATAGAAAAATAAATAATACGTTTTACATTTTTGAAAAAATTTTTTTGAGAAAATTTATTTTATTTCTGAAAAATTTATTTATATTTGTGAGTAATTAAAATTCTCACTCAAAAAATGTTAAATTATGAAAAATGTTTTATTTTTTCTGTTAATTTTTTCTGCGAATATTGTTTTCGCACAGAAAAATGTTTCAGGAATCATTACTGATAAATCAGGAAATCCTGTTAAAGATGTTAAAGTTTCGGTGAAATATGCGAATGTCGAAACATTTACAAGTTCTGACGGAAAATATTCCGTTGAAGTGCCTGAAGGAAAAAAGATTCTCGAATTTTCGAAACACAGTTTTAGAACGCAAGAAGTTGAAATTTCGGGAGAAACAATGAATATCACATTAATCGCAATTTCAGATGTCAAAGATATTTATGACCTTTCGCTTGAGGAATTAATGCAGTTAGAAATTATTACCGCAAGCAAAACAGAGGAAAAAATTGCTGCTATTCCTGCAAGTGTCGTCATTTTAACGCAAAAAGACATAGAATTATATGGTTTTGAGTCGCTAACCGAAATTGTTGAGCACGTTTTGGGTTATTACAACATTGACGATTACACTCACGCACATGGAAATTTTGGTGTTCGCGGATTTTTCATCGAAAGAGAAGAAAATACGAATATTATCACCTTAGTCAATAATATTCCGCAGTTGGTGAATCATTTGAATATTCCTGTGCAGTCCATCGACAGAATCGAAATCATTCGCGGTCCAATGTCGGTAATTTATGGCAGCGGGTCAACATTTGGGGCAATAAACATTATCACGAATCAGTCACAAAAAAATTCTGCGTCTTTTTCTTATGGAAGTTTAAATACGTACAAAGCGTTCACGAAAATTACGGGAAAAAAAACAAACGATTTCTCGTATTCGTTTAACGCAGGTTTCAAACAAACTGAAGGTTTTGATGTGCTTTACAAAGATTTAATTTACGAAAAAAGGTTCAAAGATTTTCAAAATATGGAAAAATTTGCGTTCAATGTTGAAATTCCTGATAATTTTTCTACGAAAAAACATTTTGAACGACAATCTCTTTATCTCGATTTTTTTGGAAATTTTAAAAATGTTTACTTCGCTGCTCGTCATTTTAATGAAACTTTTGAACGTTTTTTTATTTATCCATCTTTTGATAAAGGACAAGAATATTCTGATGCAATATCGAATTTTGCATTGGGATGGAAAAAAAATGTCTCTTCAAAGTTTACTTTTAACGTTGAGGCAAGTTACAATCGACGAAATCTTGACATAAAATATGATGTTTTGCACAGAGGTTTTTATGGAATTTGGAAAACTACGCAAAATAATCTCAATTTTGAACTCAACGGAACATTTTCTCCGTCTCCTGAGTTGAACATCATCGCAGGAATAAACTTAAATAATTTTTTCAAAGTTGCTTCTATTGCGGATGTTCCCTCGGCAGGCGACACTTCTTTGACAAATTATTATTATGAATACAAACCTGGTGATATCAATTCGTTAGGTGCAACATTTGCTCAAGCAACTTATTCTGTCGGAAATATCAAATTTATTGGAGGTTTTCGTTTGGAAGAAGATAATTCTTTCACAGAATATCGATATTATCATTACAATGCCTCGCTAAAACCGTTGTTACCGACTCGCACTGAAACGGTTTTTAACTCAAAAGCAGCTGTATTTCTCCCGCGTCTGGCGGTTGTTTATATGGAAAACAATCATATTTTTAAAATTCTTTACGGTGTTGCCTCAAAACGATATACCGTTGTTGACATTTTACCTGAAAAAGTTTCGA
>DYQK01000068.1 GCA_020719385.1 Rikenella microfusus
GCTTCGATTCTTTTCTCGGTTTTGTCCGTTTCAACTCTATTGCTGTTTCTTGCGGGAAAACTTCGAGAGAAAGAATTTCTTTGTCAATAATGGCAGAAATTAACTTTTTCGCTAATTTTTGGTTGTCCATCAAGTATTTGAAGGCTGTATCATAAAGCGGATTGACAATTCGCATAAAAATTAAATTTTAATTCCTAAAATGGTAATGTCGTCTCGTTGATGTTCTTTTCCTTGAAAAGAATTGAGGTCGTTTTCTATCTCGATTTTTTGTTTTTCCAACGGCAAATTTCCTATTGAAATAAATTTTTCAACAAGTCGATTTGTGCCGTAACGTCTGCGTTCAGCGTTGTTTTGGTCTATAATTCCGTCTGTCGTTAAATATAAAACGTCATTTTTTTCCAAAATCAAAATTTTATTCATAAAACTCATTTCCTCGTAATATTTTCCACCGATTCCTTTGCTGTCGCCTTTTATTGTGTGAATTTGATTTGTCGAATGTTGAAAATAAAACAAAGGACGTTTTGCTCCTGCAAAAGTGATGCGAAAAGCATTTTCACTTTCATTTTCCAAAAGACAAAGACAAACATCCATTCCGTCATCATTTCCTGATTCTAATTGATTTAACGAAATCTGAATTCCCATTCCGAGAAATTCCAAAATTGTTGCGGGGTCGTCAATGTGTTTTTCGTTTACAATTTCGTTCAACAAACGGTGACCGATTAATGACATGAATGCCCCCGGAACTCCGTGACCTGTGCAGTCAACAGCGGCAAAGAAATATTTATCTTTTCCATTCTCCTCAAAAGCAGGATAATAAGAAAACCAATAAAAATCGCCTGAAACAATATCTTTGGGACGATAAATTACAAACGTTTTGAAAAAACTGTTTAAATGACTCTCCGACGGCAAAATCGCACTTTGAATAGTTTGAGCATAACGAATACTGCTTAAAATATTATCGTTTTGCTGCTGAAGTTGTTTGCTTTTCAACTCTAACTCATCTCTTTGCGACTCTATTTCCTCAGATTGCTGACGAATCTCTGCCTCGGCTTCTTTTAATTTATTAATATTAGAATCGATGGCGATTAATTTGTGTAAATTTCCGTTTCGGTTTAAAATGGGGGTTAATGTTGTCTGAATCCAAACCTCGTTGCCCCAAAGTGTTTGCGTGGGAGACTCAAAAGTGACACTTTTCAAATTGTTCATACAATTTTTTATCAACGCTCTGACGCTTGGGTTAAATCGAAAATCAGAAATATTCCGAGAACCAGCCTTTTCAATAAATCGCTCCATCGTATAACCGTAAAGTCTTGTGAAGCCAGCATTTACCCACTCAAGATTGCCGCCATCATCATAAATTGCGATAGCATTATCCGTCTTGCTTGCGACAATAGAAAGTTTTTCCAACTCATCTCTTTGTTTTTTTATCTCGAATTCTGCTGCTTTGAGTTTTGTGATATCTGAATCGATGGCAACAAACTTCGAAATATTCCCATCAACATCAATAATTGGGGTTAAAGTTGTCTGAATCCAAATCTCATCCCCAAACTTCGTATTGGTCGGATACTCATAAATTATTGTCATCTTCTCATTGATAGCACGCTCGACTAACTCGCGATTTTCAGGAATATTGACCATTCCCAACATATGACAATCATTTTTCAACGAAATATATTCCGACAAAGTATAACCGTAAAGCCTTGTAAATCCCGTATTTACCCATTCGAGACAACCCGATTCGTCAAAAATTAAAATTGCGTTATCTGTCTCGCGAGCAACAATAGAAAGCTTCTCAAGTTCCTTATTTGTTGTTTCTAATTGTGCCGCTTGAACCAAAATTTCCTCCTGACGCTCTTCTAACCTCACATTTGCCTCGCCTAACATCTCGGCTTGCTCCTTGGTTTGTGCCTCAGCAAGTTTTTGAGAACTAATATCACTGTCAATAGCAATTAATTGAACAACTTTGCCGTCTTTTACAACAGGAGTAAGAATACTTTGCAGCCAAATCTTCTCGCCGTTTCGTTTTATATGGGCAAATTCGTAAGAAACCGTTGTTTTTTGCAAAATACATCTTGAGAAAGCAATCTTGATACTCGAATCGGTAAAACGACCAAATATCGAAAGTCCACGCTCGGTAAGAAGTTGTTCAAAAGTAAAACCGTAAACGTAATTATAACCTTTATTTATCCAAATATAATTCCCATTATTGTCCATCAACGCAACGGCAATATTTGCCTCGCGCGCCACGATAGACAATTTTTCATAATCTCGTTCAACTTCAGCAAAAGCATCATATTTTTGTTGTAAAATTTCTTCAGGTATTTGTAAAAGCATAAAATAATTCGTTTTTGAAAACGCAAAAGTAAAAGTTTTTTGTAAAAAATAAAATTTTTTCGCAAAATTTCCCCAAAAAAACAAAATTTTAGAAAAATTAATTAATTTTGCATTTTGAAAAATAAATTTTTAGAAAAATGAAATATTTTTTTATTTTTATTTTCATTTTTTCGATATTTTCTTGCAATAAAAATCGAATTTTTGAACAACACAATTCTATTGCGAATAGTGTTTGGAATGTGAAAAATGTGATTCAGTTTGATTTTTCCATTGAAAATAACCAAATTCCGTACAATATTTTTGTCAACATCAGACACGGCGAAATGTATAAAAATAGCAATTTATGGCTGTTTATCACGACTATTTCTCCTTCAGGAAAACAGAAAATAGACACCTTAGAATGTGTTTTGTATGACGATTTGGGAAATACGAAGGGCGAAATATTGGGTGATATTTGCGATATTTCTGTGCCTTTCAAATTGAATGTTGGGTTTAAGGAAACGGGAAATTATGTTGTTGCGATTCAGCACGCAATGCGACCAGAAAATATTCCGTTTATTGCAGAAATCGGACTAACTATTGAGAAAAATGAGGTAAAAAAATGACCGAAAAACAATTAACATTAGACCGCCGCTATTTGCGAATGGCAAAAATTTGGGCAGAAAACTCGTATTGCAAACGCCGACAAGTCGGGGCAATATTAGTAAAAGACAAAATGATTATCTCTGACGGCTACAACGGCACGCCTGCGGGTTTCGAAAACATTTGCGAAGACGAAAACGGACTAACATTTCCTTACGTACTTCACGCAGAGGCAAACGCAATAACGAAAGTCGCAAAATCAAACAACAGCAGCGAAGGGGCAACGCTTTATGTTACCTCGTCGCCGTGCTTGGAATGTGCGAAATTAATTATTCAGTCAGGAATAACAAGAGTTGTTTTTTGCGAATTATACCGTCTTGATGACGGAATAGAATTGTTAAAACGAGCAAACATCGAAGTAATTTTCGTAGATTTAACGTAAAAAGTTATGAAAAATTCCTCAAAATTATTAGAAGACGCAATAAACGAAATTGCAAAATTGCCTGGAATCGGAAAAAAATCGGCAATGAGAATGGCATTATTTCTCTTAAATCAACCAACCGAAATGGTAGACAATTTTGCGAAAACAATTTTAAAATTGCGAAACGAAATTCTGTTCTGTAAAATTTGCAACAACATTTCAGATTTTGAAATTTGCGAAATTTGTAACAACGAAAAACGCGATTTCTCAACAATTTGCGTTGTCGAAAGCATTCGCGAGGTTTTGGCAATAGAAAACACGCATCAATATTCGGGAGTTTATCACGTTTTGGGAGGAATTCTCTCGCCCATTGACGGAGTCGGAATCAAAGATTTAAACATCGAAAATCTCGAAAAAAGAATTCAAGAAAATTCTATTCAGGAATTGATTCTTGCCCTCCGACCAACATTCGAAGGAGACACAACAAATTATTATTTGAACAGAAAATTTAAACCTTATAACTTGAAAATCACAACGTTAGCACGCGGAATCGCTGTCGGCGATGAACTTGAATATACAGACGAGGTCACGCTTGGACGTTCAATTTTACAACGAATTCCTTTCGAAAATTAAAAATTTGTTTTTATCTTTGCAAAAATTTTTTTATGAACGAACATTTTTGGAACACAGATATTAAATTTTTACAAGGAATCGGTCCCAAAAGAGCAGAAATTTTGAAAAATGAAGTGAATATTCTGACTTTTGAGGATTTGCTTTATTATTTTCCGTACAAATATATCGACAAAACGAAGTTTCATAAAATTTCAGAGGTGCATTCTGAAATGCCATACATTCAAATTAGGGGGGAAATTTTGAGATTTCGCACCGAAGGCGAGGGAAAAAAAGAAAGACTCATTGCTACTTTCGGCGATGAAACAGGAATTATTGAGTTAGTTTGGTTTAAAGGAATAAAAATAATTAAACAATTATATAAAATTAACGAAATTTATATAATTTTTGGAAAACCAAATGAGTTTAACGGAAACATCAATATTCCGCATCCAGAGGTTGAGGAGATAAGTAAAAATCAAGAAAATAAGGAAAATCTTTCTCTGCAACCCGCATACAACACGACAGAAAAGATGAAAAACTTTTCAATAACATCGAAAACCATCGCAAAATGGCAGTTGTTTTTGCGACAATATATCGAAAAAAATATTTTTGAAACGTTGCCTGAATATTTGATACAAAATTTAAAATTAATTTCTCTCAAAGAAGCGTTGTTAAATATTCATTTTCCTGCGAATTTTGAGATGTTGCAAAAATCAGAATATCGTTTAAAATTTGAGGAATTATTTTATATACAATTAAAAATTTTGCGTCAAAAAACGCATCGGAGTAAGCAAATTCGCGGTTTTGTGTTTTCGAAAATCGGAGAAATTTTTAATACTTTTTTTCACACGCATTTACCTTTCGAGTTAACGGAGGCACAAAAAAAAGTGTTAAAAGAAATTCGAAAAGATGTTGGTTCGGGAAAACAAATGAATAGACTTTTGCAGGGCGATGTTGGTTCGGGAAAAACGTTAGTCGCCCTGATGTCTTGTTTAATGGCACTTGACAACGGATTTCAAGCAGCAATAATGGCTCCAACCGAGATTCTTGCGTTGCAACATTTCGCAACAATTCAGAAATTTTTAGGAGAAATGCCTGTAAAAATCGGTTTATTGACGGGTTCAACAACGAAGAAAGAACGCAGAATTATTTTTGAAGAATTAGAAAGTGGAAATTTGAATATATTAGTCGGAACGCATGCGTTAATTGAGGAGTCTGTTGCGTTTAAAAATCTCGGAATAGTTGTTATTGACGAGCAGCATCGTTTTGGGGTGGCACAAAGAGCGGCTTTGTGGAAAAAAAATGAGGGAACGCCGCCGCACATAATTGTTATGACGGCAACACCGATTCCGCGAACATTAGCGATGACTCTTTACGGCGACCTCGATATTTCAGTTATTGACCAACTGCCGCCAGGACGAAAACCAATAAAAACGGTTCATTATTTTGATATTCACAGACTTAGGGCTTTTGAGTTTATTCGAAAACAAATCGAAGCAGGAAATCAGGCGTATGTTGTTTATCCGTTGATAAAAGAATCGGAGAAATTGGATTATAAAAATTTAGAAGAAGGTTACGAAAATGTGTTAAAAGCGTTTCCGCCGCCGAAATATTCGATAAGTATAGTTCACGGACAAATGAAAGCCGCAGGAAAAGATATTGAAATGCAAAAATTTATTTCAGGAAAATCTCAAATTCTCGTTGCAACGACAGTTATTGAAGTTGGCGTTGATGTGCCAAATGCGAATGTAATGTTAATCGAAAGTGCGGAAAGATTTGGACTTTCGCAATTACATCAACTTCGCGGGCGTGTTGGTCGCGGAGCGGAGCAATCTTTTTGTATTTTAATGACTTCCGTTAAACTTGGAAGTGACACTCGCAAACGTATGGAAATGATGGTTCAATCTTCGAATGGTTTTGAGATTTCTGAAATGGATTTAAAACTTCGTGGTCCAGGAGATTTGGAAGGAACGCAACAAAGCGGAATGCCAATGCAGTTTAAACTTGCAAATCTTGCGAAAGATGGGCAAATTTTACAGCAAGCGCGAGATATTGCGTCTCAGGTTCTCGATTCTGACCCCGATTTTTCGAAAAATTCAGAAAATTTTTTGTTAAAAAAACAATTAGAAAAATTATTTTCTCACAAAACAGAATGGGGCAAGATTGGGTGAAAAATTTTTCATAAAAAAATCTCTCAAATTTTTGAAAATTTAAGAGATTTTGATGAAATTTTTATAAACTTTTGCGTTTTAAAAATCGATAAGTATCAATTTGAGCGCGGTTTTTTTCCTTCGTAGACGGTTTGGGAACATTCCGCAGTTCCCAATCTATCCAACAAGCCTTCGTATTGTCGCGAAGCTGAATTTGCAAAATGTCAATTAATTCTTTGCGAATTTCTGCATCATAAATCGGGACAGCAATCTCAAGACGCCGATATAAATTTCGTTTCATCCAATCTGCCGAAGCAATGTAAACTTCATTTTTCCCGCAATTTTCAAATGCAAAAACTCGCGCATGTTCGAGATATTGGTCAACAATTCTTGTAACGGTGATATTTTCGCTAAAATCCCGACTCGGAATCAAACGACAAATCCCGCGAACGATTAACTCAATTTTTACTCCCGCAAGACTCGCTTCGTAAAGTTTATCTATCATTTTTTCGTCTTCTAAACTGTTCATTTTCAGAATCATTCCAGAAGGTTTTTTCTCTTTTGCGTTCAAAATTTCTCTGTCCATTTTTTTTATTAACTCTTTTTGCAAATTAAACGGCGAAACCAACAAATGTTTAAACTTCGATTTTGTGCTTCGATTTTCGATATAATTGAAAAGACTCTTCAAATCCTCAATAATTCCCTCGTGTGCGGTGAAAAATCCGTGGTCGGCATAAATCTTCGCAGTTTTTTCGTTGAAATTTCCTGTGCTAATAAACGCATAACCTCGCAATTTATCGGGGCTACTCGAAGATTTTCGCAAAATTAAAACCACTTTTGCGTGAACTTTCATTCCAGGAATACTTGCGATAACATTCACGCCTGCCTCCTTCATTTGCTCGGCAATTTGCAAATTATTTTCCTCGTCAAAACGGGCTTTTACCTCAATAAAAACTGTCACTTTTTTCCCATTTCTTGCCGCACTCAACAATGCGTTTACAACCGCAGAATTTGACGCAACCCGATATTGCGTACATTTTATCTCCTCAACCTTCGGGTCAACAGCCGCTTGATGCAAAAATTTCAAAACGTAATCGTAAGATTGATACGGAAAATGCAACATAAAATCTTTTTCCTTCAACGAATTGAAAAATGTTGGGTCTTTATCTAATTCTTTGTGATTCAACGAAGGCGGATATTTCAAACCTAAACGCGTGATAGGTGTCGGAAATTTCAAAAAATCAGACAAACTCAAATAACGACCACCTGCCACTAAATCATACTTCGACAAATTAAACGCTTGACGCAAAAATTTGAGAAAATCTTTCGGAATTGTGTGGTCGTACAAAAAACACGCAGGAACACCAATTTTTCTGCGAGACAAACTTGCTTTAATTTTTTCCACTAAATTGCCTGAAAATTCGTCTTCGATTTGTAAATCTGCATCACGCGAAACCTTAATTGTGTAAGAAGAATCGACTAAATAACCAGGAAAAAGTACGTTTAAATTTAAACGAATCACGTCTTCAAGGAACATTATATAATATTTCTCAACGATTTTGGGCAATAAAACGAAACGCGGAAGATGCGTTGTCGGAAGTTTTATTATCGCAAAACGCGTTAATTTTTTGCGAGGCAACTCTCCTGACTCATATTTTTTCGATTTTCGAAACAATTTCACAGCCAAATAAATGACATTATCTTGCAGAAATGAAAAAATTTTTCCCTTTTCGATTAAAACAGGCTGAACATTAGGCAACACCTCGCAGGAAAAATATTGCGAGATAAACTCTAAATGTTTAGTTTCGATATTTGTATTTTGATACAAAACGATATTATTCCGCAACAAAATAGGAATTATCTTGTCATGAAAAAGAGAATTTAACTTTTCCTGTTGCAATTCCACCTCCTGAGTTATCAATGACAAAAGTGATTCTAACTCACCAAATTTTTGAGAATTATTTTTTTGCATCGTCACAGAAACACTACGATAAGACGCAACGCGAACCCGATAAAACTCATCTAAATTGGAGGAATAAATTGCTAAAAACTTTATCCGCTCATATAACGGCAAACTCTCGTCCTCGGCTTCCTTGAGAACGCGATAATTAAACGACAGCCAACTTAATTCCCTATCAAAATAATGTTGATGCTCAACCATTTTTCTGCGATTTTTGAGAAAACTTTCATTTTTTGCACAAAGATAATAATTTTTTTTTATTATTAAGAAAAAAAATTCTTTCCCTGCCAAGAATTTCGTTCTTCCAAACGTTTCTCAAGTTTATGAACAAATTCGAAATTTTTTAAACCATTCCAACGCGGAGCAAGAATCATTTCCATCGGCGACTCGCTAATAAACCTTTCGACAATTATTTGCGGATTCAAATTTTCTAAAAAATCTATCACTAAATCGATATATTCATCTGCGTTAAACAATTGAAAATCAAAGGATTGCTGTAAAAAATATTTCTCCATAACCGTATTTTTGATAATTTGCAACTGATGTAACTTTAACGTATCAACAGGTAATCTCGAAATTTTTTTTGCGTGTTCAATCATATCACTTTTCGATTCCTTGGGCAAACCCAAAATCAAATGTAAACCAATTTTAATATTTCTCAAAGCCGTCATTTGCACTGCTTTCTCGGTTTCCTCAAACGTATGACAACGATTTATGAGAGTTAATGTTTCATTTTTAGTGCTTTCTGTGCCATATTCGACAGAAACGTAATATTTTTCAGCCAATTCTTGCAGAAATTCGATTTTTTCAACGTCAACGCAGTCAGGACGCGTGGCAACAACAATTCCAATTACTGCCTGATGCGAAAGTGCTTCTAAAAACATTTTTTTCAACACAGAAATATCGGCATAAGTATTTGTGTAAGACTGAAAATATGCCAAATATTTTTGTGTGTGATATTTTTTTGCGAAAAATTGTATTCCTTCTTCGATTTGCGTTGTTATTGATTTTTGCGGCTCGCAATAAAATGGGTTAAAAGTTTTATTTTGACAATAAATACAGCCGCCTGTCGATTTAGTGCCATCGCGATTCGGACACGAAAAACCTGCATTTATTGAGATTTTCTGTATTCGAGAGGAAAAAATTTTCTTATTGTAACTGGAATAATCGTTGTAACGCTTCGAATGTTGCCAAAAATACATCATTTAAGTATCAAAACGTTAATTGCTTTAAGACCGCGTTCGCTTTTTGTTACCTCGAAATTCACTTTTTGCCCTGCTTCTAAACCTTTTGGAGCATTATTGACGATGTCTGCGTAGTAGACAAACACGTCGTTGGGCAAAGATTCGGGTTTAATAAACCCAAAACCTTTGATTTTGTCGAACCATTTTACAATTCCTGTCATATTTTCTCAAATTTCAAAACGCAAAGATACGAAATTTTTTTATATTTCGAAAAAATAATTACTTTTGTAAAAAAATATCTTTTTTATGTCTCGAATTCTTGCTTTTGATTATGGAAATAAACGAATCGGCGTTGCGGTTACGGATGAAAATCAAATTATCGCACAACCTTTAAGTACGATTCCAAATTTTCAATTTTTTTCGTTCTTAGAAAATTATTTGAAAACAGAAAATGTTGAGAAATTTATTATTGGTTTGCCGAAACAAACCAATAATTTACCTTCTGAATCGTTTTTGTCTGTGAAAAATTTTGTTTCTCAACTGCAAAAAAAGTTTCCCACTATTCCTGTCGTGTTTATTGATGAACGTTTTACGTCAAAAATGGCTGCGAGAACATTAGTCGAAGCAGGAATTAAAAAAATGAAACGTCAGGATAAAAATTTGTTGGATAAAATTAGTGCGTCTTTGATTTTACAAACTTATTTAGAACAGAAAAATCATCTTTCCGAGTTGAAGGAGTAAGAAATTTTGAAAAAATATTCAATTCCTTGTCCGGGTAAAGGCGGCAATGCACCTTTGTATGGTTGAACGAAGCACATTCTTTCGTGTAATAAATTGTAAACGCCGATTCCTAAACTAAAATCTTTGAAAATAAATTGATTTATGTTGAGAAAAGTATTTACATAAAACACCGAATTTAACTTTTCCACCGTAGAATCATTGTAGAGATAGCCATATTTCTCACTATTCCAAATCAAAGAAGTGTTAAAAGAGACGTCTGATGTGAGATAAAAACATTGATTTAACGTTGCCTGATGCTGCGGCGCACCGAGCAAAATATCTTTGTTTTCCTTTCCGTTGATAAAAACTTTGTAATCAATGACTTGGTTGCGGCTATCTGCTTTGTAAAAAGAGTAATTTGCGGTAACATAGCCCCAACCGTATTTTGCCCGAAATTCAAGTTCCGCGCCGATTGAACCTGTTTTTATAAAATTTGTATAACCGCCCGATTCTTTGTTTGCGAAATAAATTAATGGGTCGTGAATAGTTATGTCAAAGAAATTTGCAACAACAAATATGTTTGAGTTGATTTGATAGCCCAATTCTAATTCAATGACTTCTGTTTTTTCAGGTTTTAGAGTGTTGAGGTTTATTGTGTCGTAATTTTCTATTGAGGGTGAGCGAAAAGAGTTGCTGTACAAAAGTTTTGTGTGAAATTTTTTGTAAATTCCTGTGATTCCGAGTCTTGGGGAAAATGCTTCTCCGAATTGGTTGTGTTTGTCGTATCGCATTCCTGCGGTGATGTTGAAAATTTTCAATTTGAAAAGTCCTTCGAGGTAAAAAATGTAGTTTCTGAAGAAGATTTCTTTTTTCTTATTTCCAAAAATTCTTCCGTCCGATGCGGTGTCATCGTTTTTACCTCTGTCTATATAGATTTCTGCTCCGCCTGTGAGGTTAAAAATGGGATTAAACTCATACGAAGCGCCGAATCCTGCCGTTGAGCGTTCTGCAAATTTTTTATAATAATTCGGAGTATCAATAGTGTACCATCCATATTGACGTTTATATTGCAGATGCGGCGTGATGTTAAACTTTTGTGAAAGCGAAATATTTTGTTTAACTTCCACTCCGTAGGTGAGGAACTGTTTGAGATAAGTTATTCCGTCATAATAAGTGTCTGCGGAGCGCGTGAAATAATTGTCGTACAAAAGACGCATTTCAGTTTTTTTCCAACGAAAAAACGCATTTACATTCGAAGAATTTGTCGCTGCGTACTTGCTAATTTCGGGGTCATTGTTGATGGGCGGCAAAGAATCGTTGATACTATAAAATAATTGATGTTTTTGGTTGGTTAAATTACCTTTTCCTTCGTGCCAAAGTATCGAGAAACTATAATTTTCATCGTTTTTTCCTGCTCCTGCCGTGATATTTTGTCTTGCGAGAATATCGTTGAAACGCCCGTATGTTCCTGTGACAAAAGCACCGTTGAGGTCTGCGGCTTGTTTTGTGATAATGTTGATGACACCCAACTCTGCATAACCGCCGTAAATTGCCGACCCTGGTCCGCGAATTATCTCGATTCGCTTGATTTGGTCAACGGAGAAATGATTTCCCATTTGCAAAGTTGCGAATAAAATTTCGTTCATTTCGATTCCATCAATTTGAAGCGATATTTTTCCCTCGTGTCCCCAATTTCCTCTTATTCCGAGTCCGAGAACGCTGCTCATATCATAACCAATGAAGAAACTTGGCACTAAACGCAAAACGTCAATAAAATCTCTTGCTCCCGAATTTAGGATTTCCTCTTCGGTGATAACCGTGATTATTCCAGGCGATTCTCGCGTGGTTAAAGGTTTTTTAGACGAAATAGTGGTTTTCATTTCTAAAAGTTCATCGACTGAAATGCCGAGTTTATTTGCCAAGATAACCAGTTTATCTAAAGGCAATTCGAGTAATTCGTCATAAGACATTGACAAAATTTCCTGACGAGTAAGCAACTCAATATCTTTTTCTTCTTGCGAAAAACCCACTTGAAACGCAATGAAAAATGTGAAAAGAAATATAATTTTTTTCATAAACATTCAATTTTTTTCGAAAACAAAACTAAACAATTTTTTTTATAATTCACAAATTTTATACAAAATTTTTTCTAAAATACAATTTTTTTCTAAATTGATTCGTTTATTAAAAAGAGAGATTCTGTTTGGCACGAATTATGTAAAGTAAAATAAACTTTTCCATAACTATTAATTTAAAAATTTATGAAATATTTTTGCTATAACTTACGCAATTTCAAGGAGATAGAGTTTTTTGCGAGAAATAAAAATTATTTCGAAATTATTGAGACTCTCGGAAGTGTTTTGCCATTTAAAACGAATAATTATGTGGTAAACGAACTTATTGACTGGCAAAATTGGGAGAAAGACCCAATTTTTATATTAAATTTTCCTCAAAAAGAAATGATTTCGAATCAAGATTTCGAAAAAGTAAATTTTGCGTTAAAAAATAATTTTTCTAATGAAAATTTACAAACAATAATTTCAGAAATACGAAAAAATTTGAATCCGCACCCTGGTAAACAAATTGAAAATAATATTCCAACACTTAACGGAGAAAAATTGCATGGAATTCAGCATAAATATCAGGAAACAATTTTATGTTTTCCTGCACCGGGACAAACTTGCCACGCATTTTGTAGTTTTTGCTTTCGTTGGCCGCAATTTGTCGGAATGGATGAGTTAAAATTTTCGTTAAAACAGCCTTCGAAAATGATAGAATATTTAAAAATTCACCCCGAAATTACCGATATTTTGTTCACAGGCGGCGACCCAATGACAATGAACGCAAATAATTTGTCGAAATTTATTCTTCCGTTGCTTGATTTATCAACGGTCAACGCAATTCGAATTGGTACAAAAGTGTTGTCATTTTTTCCGTACAGATTTTTAACAGAACCCGATTCTGACGAGGTTTTAAAATTATTTGAGAAGGTAAAAAAATCGGGCAAACATTTAACGTTGATGGCACATATCTCGCATCCTAACGAGTTGAAAACCGAAGCGTTACGAAAAGCGGTGGAAAGAATCAGAAATGCGGGAGTCGAAATTCGCACTCAATCTCCGATTTTGCGAAATATCAACGATTCGGCAGAGATTTGGAAAAAATTGTGGGAGAAACAAATACAACTCGGTATGATTCCATATTACACTTTCATTGCCCGCAACACCGGCGGACACAGATATTTTGCGTTGCCCTTAGTAAAAACTTACGAGATTTTTAGAGACGCATATTCAAGTGTGAGCGGAATTTGCAAAACCGTTCGCGGACCAATTATGTCGTCAAACCCTGGAAAAGTGCAGGTAATTGGAATAACGGAGATTGCAAAAGAAAAATTATTGATGTTAAATTTTGTGCAGGCGAGAAATCCTGCTTGGGTTCAGAAACCATTTTTTGCTCAATACGATGAGAAAGCAGCGTGGTTAAATGAGTTAAAACCTGCTTTCGGTGAGAAAGAATTTTTTTTTGAACCTGAATTTTCGGAATAATTTTAAAAAAATTTCCATTCCTTGAACTGAAAATCTTTTTTATTCGAGATAATTACATTATTTCCTCTTGGTTTAATAACGAAAAAACCTCTTTTAAAAGCATATTTCTCAACACTTTCACTGATAACCATTCCCGCCACTGCCCCGATTAGTCGATAATTTTTCATAAAATTCGGGGTATAATTTTTTAGTTTCTCAAAACGTCTCAAATGTTCATCAATATGTTTTTCGCGAAGAGTATTTTTTACTTCGAGAATAATCATATATTCCGTATTGACAAGCATTAAATCAATTTCGAGATATAATTTTCCTTCTTTTTCGATTTTTACATGTTCACAAATATCTTCCAATTCGATTCCGCGTTTTCTAAAAAGCGAAATAATTCTCGGTTTAACTTGCCCTTCGGCAAATTCGCCCAAAGTATCACCTAAATCGGCAATTTTTCGATTGATGACTTTAATTTGTTTATCAAAATTGAGTTTAATTTCCTCATTTTGTTCAGATTGTTTGGTCAATAAAGCTGCGTGAGCATCTAATTTTTCACCAACTTTTGCAAGAATATCTAAAACATCTTGCACCGTAGTGCGTTTAGTTTTCATAATTTTAATTTTTACAAAGATAATAATTTTTCAAAAAATAAATAAAAAAATTGCAAAAAATATTTTTAAATTCAAAATTATTCTTATCTTTGTGTTTTAATTTAAAAAATGTATGAAAAGAAATATTTTTTTATTTTTCATCTTCTCGTTTTTGTTGTTTGCGTGTGCTTCTCCTGATAAAAAAGACAAAAAAAAGGAAAACACCAATGATGACAACAATAATAACAATCCCACTTCGTTGACCGTTAGCGAAAGTTCTTTGGAAAAAGGTTTCCCAAAAATGAAAACTAACGACTCGAAATTTCAAAAAGTTAAACATTTGGGATATACTCTTTCGTATAACGAAGATTTTGAACAGGCAAATTGGGTTGCTTATATTCTCACAAAAAACGAAGTTGAGAAACGCGTGGCTGAACGCAATGACAATTTTCGTTCCGACCCTGACGTAACAACAGGTTCAGCAATTCCCGATGACTACAAAAGTTCAGGTTATGACCGTGGACATCTTGCCCCTGCCGCCGATATGTCTTGGAGCGAAGAAGCAATGAGCGAATCGTTTTTTATGAGTAACATGTCGCCGCAAACGCCTGAATTAAATCGAGGTATTTGGAGAGTCTTGGAGGAAACAGTTAGAGAATGGGCAATCAGAGACGGAGCGTTATATATAGTTACTGGTCCCGTTTTGTCTGAAAAACCAACCAAATTTATTGGAAAGAAAAACAAAGTTGGCGTTCCGAAGAAATATTACAAAGTCATTCTTGACATTAACTCGAATGGCGGTCACAAAGCCATCGGTTTTATTTTTGACAACAAAGGCAGTGACAAAGACATTTTTGATTTTGCTTGCTCTATTGACGAGGTCGAAAAAGTTACAGGAATTAATTTCTTCGCCGACCAACCTGACAATCTTATGGACATTTTGGAAAAAAGTTTCAAAAAATCAGAGTGGGAAAAAACTTCGAAAAAATAAATTCACAATGAGAATACATTATAATTCTCCTGTAATTATTTCGTTTTCGTTGATAACAACTGCCGTTTATTTGTTAAATCGATTAACGGCAGGAAGTTTAACTTCGTTTATTTCGTTGCAAGGTCATTTTGATTTTTACTCGTTGCGAGATTATCTCACACTTTTTACCTATCCCTTCGGACACGCAAGTACGGAACACATAATTGGAAATTTGTCGTTTATTTTGTTAATTGGTCCAACACTGGAGGAAAAATATGGCAGTAAAAATTTGATTTTGATGATGTTATCCGCAGCACTTGCCACAGGAATTGCGAATATCGTACTTTTTCATCAAGGACTTTGGGGGGCAAGCGGAATAGTTTTTATGTTTATCATTTTAATTTCTTTCGCAAACGAACAAAGCGGCAAAATTCCGTTAACTTTTATTTTTATTTTGATTTTATTTGTCGGAAAAGAAGTTTTAGATAGTTTTCAACGAGATAATATTTCACAATTCGCTCATATTGCAGGCGGAATTATCGGAAGTATTTTTGGTTTCGCAATGAAAAAGAAAACGAAAGAAAATTTTTAATCTCAAATTTTCACTCATCATTTCTAAAATTCTGTCAGATTTCAAAAAAAATTGACAGAATTTATTATTTTTTTTGTTTTTTTCAATAATTAATGTATTTTTGCGATGAAAAATTTTATTTTCTATGGAAACTTTGAGAATTATGGTTGTCGATGACGAACCTGGAATTAGGTCTGGAATACAACGAATTTTGCGAAACTTCACTGTCGATTTCCCTTTTATGGAGGAACAATTTAACTTTGCCATCGAAGAAGCAGATACAGGAGAAAAAGCCATCGAAGTTGTTGACTCAAATCCGCCCGATATTATGCTGCTGGACAATAAATTGCCAGGAATATTAGGTGTCAATGTGTTGGAATATATCAAAAAAAAGCAATTAGACATAATTGTCATAATGATTACCTCGCATGCGTCTCTTGATTTGGCGGTAAATGCCACCAAAAGCGGTGCTTTCGATTTTGTTCCGAAACCTTTTACGCCAGCAGAGTTAAAAACTTCAATAGAAAATGTTGCGAAACATTTTATTTTGCGGCGAATGACAAAACGCTTGAATCAAGAGGGCAGACAAATTCGTTTTCAATTTCTCTCCGTTTTATCTCACGAGTTAAAAGCACCTTTGAACGCAGTAGAAGGATATTTAAAAATGATTCAGGAAAAACGTATGGGACCAAATGTTGACGAATATCAAACAATGATAGAACGTTCTTTGGCAAGAATCAACGGAATGAGACAATTAATTATGGATATGCTTGACCTAACGAGAATTGAATCGGGAAAGAAAAAACGCGAGATAAAATCGGTCAATCTCATTGAAGTCGCACAGACAGCCATTGACACAATGCAGCCTTACGCAATTCAGCGAGATGTAAAAGTAAATCTCAAAACACGAGAATTGATAAAACTAAACGCAGACTCCGAAGAAATTGAAATTATTTTCAATAATTTAATTTCTAATGCGATAAAATACAACATTGACGGCGGCAGAGTCGAGGTAACTATTTCCTCCGATGACAAAGAAATTACAATTACCGTTTCAGACACAGGAATCGGAATGGAGCCAGAGGAAGTGGCGATAATTTTCGATGATTTTGTGCGAATTAAAAATCCTAAAACAAAAGCAATTGCGGGTACAGGTTTAGGTTTACCGATTGTAAAAAAGTTAGTCGAAATGTATGGCGGCAACATTTCTGTGATTTCCATTCCTGACCGAGGAACAACTTTTACGGTTGTCTTGCCTGTCGTTCAGAATCAATAAGAAAAAAATAAATTTCTGTCAGATTTTTTTAGAATCGGACAGAAATTTTATGAAAAATATAACATTTCTCAAAATTTTTAATTGTTTACAAGCGGTAAAACTAAAATATTCTAATTTTTGAGAAAATTTTGTCTGATTTTTTTGAAGTTCGAAAAAATTTTTTTATGTTTTCTGAATTTTTAAATAAAATTATCTGTGGAAAATCGGAGGAATTGTTAAAAAAAATTCCTAACAACTCGATTCATTTGGTTATTACGAGTCCGCCGTATTTTGGTTGTCGCATTTATGGCAACGAAACGCTTGGCAGAGAGAGTCATCCGTTGGAATATGTGCAGAAAATGTTGTCTTTTACTCTCGACATTAAACGAATTTTGCATTCTGAAGGCTCTTTTTATCTCAACATTGGAGATGTTTACTTCGGAACAAAAGGTTTTAGTCGGAATAAAGGAAATTATTCCCGCAAAACCGACCAACATTATCAAGAACATTTGATAGTTAAACCTGATGGAAAATATTTGCAATACAAGCAATTATTAATGTTACCCGAAAGAATTGCCATCGGAATGCAAGAGCAGGGTTATATTTTGCGAAATAAAATTATTTGGGAGAAACCGAATCCGCTTCCTTCGCATTCGCCTGACAGACGTTACCCCGTTTATGAGTATATTTTTCATTTTGTGAAGTCGCAAAAGTATTTTTTCGATTTGGAAATTGCGAAAAAGTTAAATAATCATCGAGATATTTATAAAATTAACATTGAAAGTTTCAAAGAACATCAAGCCTCGTATCCTGTTTCGTTAATTAAACCTTTGATTTTAACTACTTCGAAAAAAAATGATATTGTTTTAGACCCATTTTCGGGTTCAGGAACAACGGCGGTCGCTTCCATATTGACGAATCGCAATTTTATCGGTTTCGAGGTCAATGAAAATTATTGCAAAATGGCAAATAAACGTATTTCTGAAACTATTTTATCTGTTCAAAATCAACTTTTACCTAATGAATTTTAAAAAATGGAAAGAAATTTAATTGTTTCGTTGGTTCAAAATGATATTTTTTGGGAAAATAAAGAGAAAAATTTCGAAAACATATCAAATTTGATTTCGAAAATCGAAAAAACGGACTTAATTATTTTGCCCGAAATGTTTTCTACAGGTTTTTCTATGAATGTGGAAATGTTAGCCGAGGGTGAGGATGAAAAAACTTTTCAATTTCTTCGAGAAATGGCAAAACAAAAAGACGCAATGATGGCAGGAAGTATGATTTTTCGAGAAAATAACTCTATTTTTAACCGTTTTGTGGCGATGAAACCTGACGGCGAATATTATTTTTATGATAAAAGACATCTTTTTCGAATGGGAAATGAAGATTCTTTTTACTCCGCGGGCAAGAGAAAAACAATTTTTCAATGGCGAGAATGGAATATTTGTCCGTTGATTTGTTACGATTTGCGGTTTCCCGTCTGGAGTCGGAATGTTGAGTCGCAATTTTATGATTTGTTGATTTATGTCGCAAATTTTCCGCAAGCGCGTCGTGAGGTTTGGACAACGTTGTTGAAAGCACGGGCAATAGAAAATTTTGCGTATCTTGTCGGAGTAAATCGCATTGGAAAAGATGTAACGAGTGAATATTCGGGAGATTCCGCGGCAATTCACCCAAAAGGATTTGTGTTAACAAACATTACACCTAATGTCGAAATGGTTGAAACCGTTGAACTTCGCAAAAACGAGATTCTTGAGTTGCGAGAAAAATTTCCTGCTTACTTGGATGCAGATAAATTTGAGATTACTAATTAAGCAGAAATAGAATTAAAATAATTTTTCAAAAATTGTCTGTTTTCTAAAAATGGACAATTTTTTTTGTT